>JBGQGO010000001.1:0-39272 GCA_041497455.1 Blastocatellia bacterium
CGGCTCTGCATCGGGTTGTAACGATCGAGTGAGCTGTCCACGCCGTCAGTCATCACCACTATCGCGTTGCGTTGCCCGCGAGTCCCACGAAGCGTGTCCATCAGCGAAAACCAAAGAGCTTCGTAAAACGCCGTGCCGCCCTGCGAGCGATCGATGGCCTTGATACGTCGCTTCAGCTCTTCGCGATCATTGGTCAATTGGGACACGACCCGAATCTCGTCTGTGAAGGTCACCACGGCGACCTTGTCATGCGGGCCTAAGACTTCAACGAAGCGCAGAGCAGCAGACTTAACGACGTCCAGCTTGTCCTTGATCGAGCCCGAAAGATCGAGGGCCAGGACCAGATTGAACGGAGCCGTTGTCGGCTGGAAGAATTCGATCTTTTGCGACTCGCCATTCTCCGCAACCTCGAAATCCTCCTTCTTCAAATTAGCCAAAGCAACTCCGGAGCGGTTGGTCACCGACACGTTAAGGTTTACCAGCGCCGCCTTGAGCACGATGGCCTCTTCATCGGGACTATTCTCTTTCGTCTCGGACTCGCCGGTCACCGGCGCGCTCGATGAATCTTCCGCTCGGTTTCTGTGCAAGACCGGCGGCGCACCGCCGCGCGAATTGGTTGACACAATCTCATCATCGGAGTCTGCCCGGCGTGCTCGCGCGCCGTGCTGCTCGTAATCGTCTGATCGGGCGTTCTGGCCTGTTTGAGAAGTGCCTCTCGTAGATGCGCCGCCCGGCGCGGGCGCTTGCGCGGTTTCCTCGCGTTGATCGAAGACCGAGCTTGAATCGCGCGACGGGCCCGGTGGCGCGTTGGAAGGGATGATTCTGACTCGCAAACCCGAGTTGCCCCCGCCGGTATTTCTCGTCTGGCGATCGCGTTCCAACGGTCCAACGCGCGCTTTGGTGGAGCCATCATCGGAGCGGTCGGTTCCGCCAAATATAACTGACCCGCTTGCTGGATAAGTGGGCGTGCCGGCGCCAGACGCCCCCGAGGCTGTACGTTTCGATGAGGTCTGGCTGCCCTTTTGCACGTCTTCCTCATCAGTGGCTTGATCGAAAACTGATCCGGCAGCATCCTGCGAACCTCGCGGCGGCGCGTCCGAGGGAATTATTCGCACCTTCAGTCCCGAATTCCCGCCGCCCGTGTTCCGTTCGGTTCGCGGGCGGGTGAATGGACCACTGGTTTGCGTCATACTCGAATCGTCGCTTCGGTCGCTTCCGGCAAAGACGACCGAGCCATTGCTCTGGACAGCTTGTTTAGTCGCGCCTGGGTCGCTCATATCAGAGTCGACCTGCGAAACCGGATCGCGTTTCATTGTCGCTGAGGCGCCGCCCGTCCGCTGTCCTGCGCGTGCTTCGCTGTCGGTCTCTGACTCAGTCGATGTCATGCTCCGCGACGGCTGAGTGTTGCCTGCGGAGGGGCCGGTCTTCGTCTTCGAGACTCTGGCGACTGCGGTTGAGTTCGGCCCCGGCGTGAGCGTCACATTTCCGTTCTGACTGTTCAAGATTACTTGCGCGGCCCCGCTGCCAGTTTGTCCTTGAAGACTGCGAGTGCCGACTCTCTCTACCTCGGTCAGTGGAAATGTAGAACGCACGGTTCCCAGCGCCGAGCGCATCGCCACCTGCGCGTCGTCATTCGCGGGCAGACGATAGGCGATGCTTCCGCTGGTCGTATCTACGACTGCGCTTGCGAGCGAGCCGCTGATATCAACGGCAAAAACACCGCCGGTCACTTGAAGCCGCGCGCTGTGTGGCACGTATAGCGTTACGTCGATCCGGCCCGGTCCCTGCTTGCATTGGACGATGACCGAGTTCTGCGCGCCCATCAGGACAAGCTCCCCCGGCTCGATCGAGCTTCCAGCCGGGCCCTTCTTCTCGGCGACCACGCGCACTGTTTGATAGGCCCATGATTCAACGCGAGTTGCTCCGCGCGGATTCTCAACAAGGACCTCGCCGTTGAGCTTCAGGGAAAACGTCTCAACGCGAACGGCGCTGCCTTGCGCGCGAAGCGTCGCGGCAGCGGTGACGAACACGAATGCGAATAGAAGAAATGAGCGAGCGCGGCGGACACCGCGCCGATTCGTGGGGGCTAAAGTTTTCATGACCTACCTCCGCTAGACTGACTCGAGAACCAGTAAGTAGTCGCGGCCACAGCTTTCAGATGGGCGTTGGCCGCAACGTTGAATGGACGAATGCATCGATTCTCGTACAAGCACCAGGGCCAGTCAAACAAAGACCATGTCACCCATTCAGGTATGCAGGATAAACGCGTTTCATGGGCAGTGCATGTAGGGGCGGTCCTCGGTGGCCGCCCCTCATCGCGAAGGCAAGCTAATCGTTTACGGGGAGAGGGGCGCCCACCGAGGGCCGCCCCTACAGGGCTAGATCGTAGGCTTCGCAGTTCCGTTCGGCCGCGCGTTGTAACCGCGGCGATGGCGCACCGCGATGTCATCGCGCCCTTTGACGCTCACTCGAACGGAGCGATAGCCGCCATTGGAAAGCGGATTCGTCGGATAGTAACTTATCACATACACGTGTCGAAGCTCTTCTGCGATTCGGGACGCCACGCGGCTCAGGTCGCTGATCTTCTCGGCGTCGTACACCGGTCCGCCGCCCGCAGCGGTAATGTCCGCCATGAAATCTCCGCCTCCGCCGTTCCTTCGAGGCCACGACTGCGGTGCGCCCGATGGATCCGCGCTGTTTCCATCCGGCGTCCCGTTCGTCAGCCTGAATGGCCCCCGGCGGCGGCGTGGGAACGGCCAGGGAAACGGGAACGGAAGCTGGATGCCGGGGATTGGGCTTCGAGGCCACGGATCTACTCTGACGCCTCCCCGGCCGCCATTGCCTGGATAGCGCAAGCCATAAACCAGCACATCGGATTCAGTGACCAGGTGGACCGCATCATCGTAACTCGCGTGACCGCTCGTTGTGTCGTCCCCGTCCGAGAAGAGTATGAGCGCTTTGCGGCCGTCGATGTTGCGAAGCTTGCGCTCCACTGTTTCGTAGACAGCGTCGTAAACGCTTGTTCCCGAACCTGTGTTCGCTTTGCGAATCGCCCACTCGAGCTCGCGGCGATCGCTGGTGAAGTCGCTCAGGTAATGAATATGCCGATCAAAAGACACGACCATCACGCGGTCCTGATCGCGCAACTGCCGAACAAACGCAATCGCGGCGTCCTGAATATCCTGAATGCTTCCTTGCACGCTCGGGCTGACGTCGAGCAGAAGCGCGACGCTGAAGGGCACCTCCTCAGTCCCAAACGAAGCGATCGTCTGCTGAACGCCGTCTTCGTAAAGCGAAAAGTCGCGCGCGCTCAACTGAGGCACGTAGCGGCCCGACCGATCGCTCACAAGAAGAGGCAGGTTGACGAGCGTGGATTCCAGCTTGACGACATCCTCTTCGCCGCCCGACTGCTGCTGGCCGGCGCCTCCTTGCGGCTGACCCGAGGCAGATGGTCTACCTGCGGCGACGTCTGAAGAAGTGCCTTCGTCGCGTTGAGTATCGGCGGGACGACGCAGCACGGGCGGCCGTGGGCTTTGAGAAGTGCCGTCGTCACGCGATCGAGAGTCCGCAGGACGCCGAAGCACGGGCGGCGCGCCCGTCGAGCGCTCGGTTCGCTCCGGATCAGCGTTGCCACCAGTCGAGGACTCGGGGAATCTATCCCGTTGGACGCCGGTTGAAGTTGAGGTCTGAGATCGGGTCGTCGTTTGGCTGCGAGCGTCACCGCGAGATGACGGGTCCCTACCGGAGTAGCTCGGGCTTTGCCTGGAACCCTGAGAGGAATCGGTACGACGCGCCGTCGAGTTGACTGCGGGCCGTCCACCACCTCCCAGCGGCGGACGGTCGAATGGTGGAGCCTCCGTCTGCTGTCGCGACTGGGCGGAGTCTTGCGGAGCACTCGTGTTCCTTGACGGTGCGGAGTCTCGCGGAGCATTCGTCTTCACCGGCTGTCCCGCGCTTTGCGAGGTCTTGTCGCTGGGGGCGATGGGCTGTTGCGTACTGGATTGAGCAGGCGGCGCGGGCTTCGAAGTTTCGGTCTTGGAGTCCTGCGCCGAACCTTGTTCTGGAGATGTGTCCGGATTTTCCGTGCTCTTGGTGACGGGCTCGCCGTTCTTACCTCGGCGAGGTTTTGAAGAGCTCGCGCCCTGCTGCGTCTGGCTCGTTCCTGAACCGGCGTACGCCAGCGGAAGGAGCGAAATCAAAAGCGTAGCCGTCAAAACGGCGGCAAGCGACGCGCGTACAGCTTTGAACTTCATTGTCGAACTCCAGTGGTTTGATTCTAAGCGCGAGCGGCTCGCTTATGCAATTGGGCGTCTGAGCAGCGGCGGTGTTCGTTTTGACGTCGGAGCCTCGCTATTCAAACCCCTGGATTTGGATGTTTCGAGTCTGGCCGATCGTAGCCTGGAGGCTTAAAATCTCTGGACTCGATCAGCTTGCCGAAACGCGCTGGTGGAGTGCTCTGTTGGGTCCAGGAATCGATCGAGTATACCGAACTGCCCCGGTTAGCTGGCCGCTTGTTCGACCCTGGAATGGTCTAACTCACTTTCAATACCAGTCCCAATCTCTTGCCGAACACTCTAGCTGCGTAATTTTGACCTGGCTGCGTAATTTTGTTGACAAGAGGCATTGGTAGCGATTACTATAAGCGCCGTCTTTTCGTTTTAAGCGCGAGGTTCTCGGGCGCGCTTCCGTTGGGTCGGTTCCTCGCGATTGTTGTTGCACTAATTCTCTCAGTTTAGCTGGCGTTACTTAGCTGGATAGGAGAAGCGCCCAACTCAGCTCGGGTGGCTTATCCGTCTTTATCGGGTGGCCTATCCGTCTTTAGAAGAAGCCTCTGAATGGCGGAAAGCCAAGCGCCGCACAGAGTCTAGAGGTTTAGTTTCTAAAACCAGGGTAAATGGGACAAAGCCGGTGTCTTGTCCTGACTAAGCCTCAACTTCGACAATTTGAGAAATCGAGATGCGGGACATTTCGGATCCGCCCGGAATACTCTCATCTCTCCGCCGCCCGGAATGAAAGACTACCGCACGCTTCGGAACTGGTTGTGAAAGCGCAAGAGGATTACGCGATGCCAGAATTGGCAGCGACTAGTCAGGGACCGGCAGACAAGGAAACACCCTATCCCTCAAGCTGGGCGCATTTCTTGGATGAGCTGAAACGCCTGGACTTGCTCTTACACATTGAGGTGCTCAAACAGCAAACTCGGCAACCGGCGAACCCTCTCGATCAATTCAGAGGCTTGGTGATTTCGGAAGAGGAAATCGCCGGATTACTGGCTGGTGCCGCCGATGCGCTGATCGGTGAGAACGTCATAGGTTCGGATGACCCGCAGGCTGGGATGTTAGCCGAGTCGCTAAGCCGGCTTGAATTCCAGATCGAGCAGCGCCGAGCGGCTAGCCTGGAAGAAGGGACCTACCTGTCACTGCCACATCTATCGCAGCTCTTCAACCTCACCCGTTTTGAAGAACAGTGTCTGTTGATTTGTCTGGCAATCGAATTGGATCGAAAGTACGAGAAGATATATGCGTACCTTCAAGATGATGTAACTCGCAAGAAGCCGAGTGTGGACCTTCTGTTCAGCCTCCTGTGCCCAACTATGAAAGACAAGCTCGCGGCGCGGCTGGCATTTGATCCTCAGGCTCCGTTGCTGAAATACCGCCTCCTTCAGATGACTGATGGCTTGCCAGATCAACAGGCGCCTCTCCTGTCGCGAGCCTTGAAACTCGATGATCGGGTTGTGAGTTTCTTAATGGACCTCGGGCAAATGGATGCTCGGCTTGAGCACGTGGCTCGTTTGGCTTCTACCGAGGCTGGCCTTGAACTGACGGCGGTACACGACGGGATGCGGAGCCGGATAGGCCAACTGGCGCGCTCGCATTTCAGCGAGACAAAGCCGGGGAGCGAGAGCCTCGTGTTCTATTTTTGTGGACGCTACGGCTCTGGGAAACGTTCAGTGACGAGTGCTATCTGCCGCGATCTCGGGCTCGCCTTGGTTCTTGGCGACGTTAGCAAAATGCTTACAGCGCAGTCGCCGTTCGAGGAAATGATCCGGTTACTCGGCCGCGAGGCTGTGCTGCAATCGGCGGCGTTATGCCTGGAAAACTTCGACTGCTTGCTCGCCGATGGTGACAAGAACCGTTCTCTGTTGAAATCGTTGATTGAAGCCGCAAGCACGTTTTCGAGAATAACAGTCTTGCTCGGGAGCGAGCCCTGGAAACCCCAAGGCCTCTTCAAAGAAGGCGTCTTCATCTCTTTGGATTTTCCGATTCCCGATCACAACAGCAGAAGTCGGCTTTGGGCAGGGTCTTTGAATGGACACTACCGAATCGCCACAGATGTGGATTTAGATGCGTTGGCCGGCAAGTTCAAATTCACGCCAGGGCAGATCAAAGACGCCGTGGCGGCCGCGCACAATCTAGCCTGCTGGCGCTCGCCCGATGGCGCTCAGGTGACGATGGAAGACCTGTATGCTGCCTGCCGCGCGCAATCCAATCTGAAGCTAGGCGAGCTGGCGCGAAAGATCGAGCCTAAGTACGCGTGGGATGACATCGTGCTGCCGTCCGATCAGATGGAGCAGCTCACCGAGATGTGTAACCAGGTCAAGCACCGTCACACAGTGTTTGGCGAGTGGGGCTTTGATCGCAAGTTGTCGCTTGGCAAAGGGCTGAACGCGCTCTTCTCCGGCCCGCCCGGCACCGGAAAAACGATGGCCGCCGAAGTCATCGCCAACGAGCTGCGCCTCGATCTCTACAAGATCGACTTGTCGCAGGTGGTGAGCAAATACATCGGCGAGACCGAGAAGAACCTGCACCGCATCTTTCTCGAGGCGCAATCGAGCAGCGCGATTCTCTTCTTCGACGAAGCCGACGCGCTGTTCGGCAAACGCTCTGAGGTCAAAGACGCGCACGACCGCTACGCGAACATCGAGATCGGCTACCTCTTGCAGAAGATGGAAGAGTACGAAGGGATCACGATTCTAGCGACGAACCTGCGGCAGAACATGGACGAAGCCTTCGTACGGCGTATGCAGTTCATTGTCGAGTTTCCATTTCCTGATGAGGAGCACCGCCGCCGCATCTGGCAAGTCTCCTTCCCGTGCGAAGCGCCTCTCGGCAGCGAAGTGAACTTCGTTGTTCTCGCGCGCGAGATCAAGTTGGCTGGCGGCAACATCAAGAACATCGGATTGGCGGCGGCATTTTACGCAGCAAGCGACGGCGGCGTGATCGGCCGACCACATTTGCTCCAAGCGGCACGGCGCGAGTTTCAGAAGCTTGGTCGAACGTGGAATGAAACGGCATTGAGTGCCTAGTAGATTCGAAAGGAGCAGCCGTGAGAGCTAAGTCGTTCAAGCAAGATAGCAAAGTAAGCGCAACCAGGACCGCGAGGCAAAGGCACAGTCCGGCGCCGGTGCAATCAACCTCAGCAGCTTCGCTGCTGCAACTTCAGCGCACGCTCGGCAATCGCTTCGCACAGGTACTCTTGACTCAGGCCCAGTGTTCAGATGGCGAAGAGAAGATAACGCCTGAAGTGGAAAACGCCATCCAGCAAGCGCGCGGCGGTGGACGGGCTTTGGATGATACTGTGAGAGCCAAAATGGAATCTGCCTTTGGCGCGGACTTCAGCAACGTCCGTCTTCATACTGATGGCGAATCCGATAGACTCAACCATTCGCTCGGCGCCCGCGCGTTCACCGTAGGTCAAGACATATTCTTCCGCGAAGGCGAATACGTTACAGGCACGTCGAGCGGGCGCGAATTACTTGCTCACGAAATGGCTCATGTGACGCAGCAACGCGACAGTCAGATTCTGGACAGGCTTACTCTGAGCAACCCGGAGGACGAATCGGAACGGCAAGCAGACCTTGCCGCACAAGCTTTCACCAGGCTAGATCAGAAATTCGTGCCAAGAGATCCAGATGACTTAGAGACGCTGGGGCAAGACAGCGACGCGATGATTGAGCCAGAAACAGCCGTGGTGGCGCGGTCACTTGTACAACGCGACGGAAAGGACCAAAACGACCTTTCTTTCAAGCAACGAGACATTTCCTACGTTGTTGACAAAGAAGAACTACTATATTACCCGGTTTTTAGGACTCATTGGGGCAACGTTCCTACATTCCTGGTGGATGACGATTCCTATTTTGGATCGCTTACGCCCGAAGGTGGGTTCTGGGTGGAGCCAGAGATGGAAAGAGGTGTCGGAAGCCTAGGGTTGCATATGTCGTTCATAGACTATCGTGACAATAACCTCTCCAACGACATATTTTTCCCTACTCTAGACGCTCGAATCAGATGGGAGCAACGCAAGCCGCTTGAAAGAATGACGATCTCGCCACCCGAAGTAGAATACGACCCGGATGGCGGTGGCGGAGTTCAAGTAACGGTACACTACTCGTTTGGCGGAATTCGATTGGAAGGATCGAGGAAAGTTGGCGACCACAGGGTCATATTCAATATCACTTACTCGTCAAACATGTCGACAGAATCATCAGCGGGTTTAGAATTCGGCGGAGAATACGGGGGAGCATCTGCCAAAGGTCTCGCCGGATCAAAAGTATCCGTTGGAATGGCTTCGCGCAGCTTCACCCGTGCAATCGCATTCCACAGTTACTAGGATTGAAGAAGACCTGAACTGACGAGGCACTATTGACCAACTCCAGGATCCGAATAGTGCCGACATTTGAAACTCGAGGAGAATCGTTGCGATCCCTTATGTGAAGATGCCAAGAGGTACTGTGCTTCAAACAGACTTCCAAACGAACGCGGACTGGCTATGACGCGGTGCAAGAAATCTAGGTTCTTAACTTTCTTAACTCGCAAAGAGGCAAATTCGGATTGCCAATTGAATTTGCTAGCGAACAACTAGGCAGAAGAGATGCGCGAGTCGTCTGCTTTTGGGTCATTCACCGGCTCTGTCCGGCAACTGGGAGAGGTTCATGATCCGTGACTTGAGTGAAACTCTAAAGGCATTGCTGGATGATGATATCGCTCTTGTGCGCAGTTTCCCAGAATTGGCGGCGGCGCAGATTCTCTTTGAGCGCCCGGACGAGAGGTTCTCGCCGGGGGCGCTAACTGCGGTGAACTTGTTTCTCTACGATCTGCGCGAGGACATGCAGTTACGCAGCAATGAGCCGATTATTACGCGCAATAATGGGCAGTCGTTGATTCAGCGCGCGCCGTTGCGCGTTGCGTGTTCCTATCTCGTCACTGCGTGGCCGGTCGGCGGGACTGACTTGGCTTTGCAGGAGCATCGGTTGTTGAGCCAGGTGCTGCAAGTGCTCGCGGGATCGCCCAGGATCAGTGACATATATCTTCAGGGCAAACTCAAAGACCAGGAGCCACCGCTTCCGATGATCACCGCCCAGACCGATGGCTTGAAGAACCCTCACGAGTTTTGGACAGCGATCGGTAACAAGCTACGGCCCTCGATCACGGTCACGGCTACGATCAGCATGCCGGTGTTTGCTGATGTCACCGGACCACTCGTGACGACGCGGTTCACCGGCTTCGACGCGGGCACGGGAGTGATAGAGGAAACTCTGGTGCAAATCGGCGGGCGAGTGCTTGGCCCTGGAGGCCAAGGCATTGGCGGCGCGTTGGTGGACTTAGTGGACATGGGCATTCGGGCTACGACCGATGCCGAGGGACGTTATTCGTTTCTGCGCGTGCCGACCGGCGCCCACACGATTCGCGCGGCCGTCGTAGGTTTTCAGCCAGTCACTCAGCCTCTGGTTGTGCCCGGACGGCCAGAGGACTACGAAGTTAACTTAACGCCGCTCCCATAGGAGTGGCCAAGGAGGAAAACAGTATGGCATTCGTGGCTACCAACAAAGCGCCGGGAGTCTACATTGACGAGATAGACGTACCCGGCCCGATTCCAGGAGTAGGGACCAGCACGGCCGCCTTAATCGGCCCCGCCCGCCGAGGTCCCATTAACAAGCCGACGTTCTTGACCAACTGGACTCAGTTTGTAGAAGCTTTCGGGGTTCAAGATCCTTTTGGTCCTTATATCATCTCACCGCCAGTCTACGCGGCTCACGCCGTACGCGGGTTCTTTGATAATGGTGGTGCAACCTGTTACTTCGTGCGAGTGGGCAACGCGGAACATGCCAAAGCCGTTTTGAAAGATGGCGCCGGAAAGGACTTGCTCGTCGTCACGGCGAAAGAAGAGGGAACCGCAGGCGATGCCATCACCGTTGACGTGCAGCAGGCAAGCACAAAGGCGGTGAGCGCACTCGGAAAATTAACAGCGCCCTCAGCGGCCGATAGCGTGACCGTGACCGTGAACAATGCCGACGCGGCACAGTTCAAGCAAGGTGATATCGTTTTGCTCAAAGGCACAACCGAGGAGCTCGCGAAGATTAAAAAACTGGAGACTCCGGGGGCCACTGATACAACGATCACGTTCTTCGATCCTCTGAAAAAGCCTTACAAGAAGGACGATGCTATTCGAATTGCTGATCTCACCGGTCAGGACACAATTCGCGTTGCTGATACAACCGGCTTTGACCCTGGCACAAACATCAACGTCTCGCAGGCGGCCGGTCTGAACACCACGACTGAATCCGCGATAGTGGATTCAGTTGACGAGTCGAACAAGTTCATCAAACTAAAGCAGAAGCTCACCAAGAACTTTTCAATGGCAAGCGGCGCCGCTGTTGTAAACGTCAAACAGTTGGGGTTTTCCCTCAAGATTACCAATCCTAATCCGGGTCCAAACTCAGGCACGGAGAACTTTGGAAATCTTTCGATGGACCCGCGCGACAGTCGGTACTTCGCGAAAGTCGTATCTTCACAAAACGTGGACGTAGCTCTCTTCGACCCGTCCAGTACGGGTCCCGACAATCTTCCGGCGGTCGTTACCACAAAAAATCTTGCCGACGGAAAGGATGACAACCTGTCACAGATTGAAGTAAAGGACTATTCGACTGCGATTGAGACTTTGGAGAGAGTGGACGACGTTAACATTCTCTGCATCCCCGATACCACCGACCAGGCAGTCCAAAAGAAGATGATCGAGCATTGCGAAAAAATGCAGGACCGCTTCGCCATTCTCGACCCTGAGAATAGCGCCACCCTTGACCGTATCGGCAAGCAGCTCAGAGGAGACGGGCCCCAAGATCCTGGACTGCCGAGTCTGAAGGGTTACGCGGCGCTGTACTACCCGCGCATCGTGATCTCAAACCCGGTTGCAGCGGGAAGGCTCAAGGTGCCGCCGTCGGGCCATATCGCCGGCGTGTACGCGCGCACCGACAATAATCGCGGCGTTCATAAAGCACCCGCTAACGAAGCGCTTCGCGGCGCGCTCGGGCTCGAGCAAACGCTCACGGATGGCGAGCAAGGACCGCTGAATGAAAAGGGCGTCAACGTCTTGCGGGTGTTCCCAGGCCGTGGGGTGACGGTGTGGGGAGCGCGCACCATTGCTCCTCCAGACGTCACCGCGTGGCGCTACATCAACGTCCGCCGCCTGCTGTTGTTCATCGAAGAGTCGATTCAGGAAGGCACTGCCTTCGCGGTGTTCGAGCCCAACAACCTCGAGCTATGGCAAAAGGTGAAGCGCCAGGTGAACGAGTTTCTCACGCGAGTCTGGCGTGACGGAGCTTTGTTTGGCGCTACCGCGGACAAAGCGTTCCGAGTGCGAATCGATGAAGAGCTGAACCCGCCGGCTGTGCGCGCTCTCGGGCAGCTCGTCATCGAGGTCATCGTTTTCCCAGTAACGCCCGCCGAGTTCATCGTCTTCCGCGTTATCCAAAAACCGGGCGGCGGAAGTTTTGACGAGTTATAAGTCAACAAAAGGAGGAGACCAGTTATGCCTACAGGAGTGCGTGTCGATCCTTACAGGAGTTTCAAGTTTCTCGTGGAAATTGACGGCCTCGTGCAAGCGGGGTTCAGCGACTGCAGCGGCTTTGGCTCTAACGTCGAAGTCGTCGAGTACCGCGAAGGCGGGGACGCCTCAACCGTGCGGAAGCTGCCCGGCAAGGTGAGCTATCCGGACATCACGCTCAAGTGGGGGCTGACCGATTCACGTGAGCTGTATGACTGGCACCGGAAAGCCGTTATCGGTACCATCGAGCGCAAGAACGGCTCGATCATTCAGCTTGACGACGTGGGAGCCGAGAAGGTGCGCTGGAACTTCGTCAACGCCTGGCCCAGCAAGTGGGACGGACCCGACTTCAGCGCCAAGGGCAACGACGTGGCCATCGAGGCTTTGACGATTAGCTGCGAAGGAGTGGAACGGGCATGAGTGCTCTTCGCACCGAATTTGAATTCGTTCTCCCAAAGGGTTTCCTTGACCAGGAGGGCAGTGTTCATCGCGACGGGGTTATGCGGCTGGCGACCGCCGCCGATGAGATCCTCCCTCTCAAGGACCCTCGGGTGCAGTCGAACCCTGCGTATCTGGTTGTCATCTTGTTGTCGAGAGTGATCAAACAGCTTGGCTCACTCGAGGTCATCAATCCCAAGGTGATCGAAGGGTTGTTTGCTGCTGACCTTGCTTACTTGCAGGAGTTCTACAATCGCATCAATGCGAACGGCACGCGGGTGATGAAGGTATCGTGCCCGCACTGCCAACAAGCGTTCGAAGTGGAGCCGGAACAACTGGGGGAATCATAGGCTATCCCCTCGAGCAGCTTTACGAGGAGATAGCCTACGTCGCCTATCACTTTCATTGGCCGCACGAGAGTCTCCTGTCGCTCGAACATGCCGAACGCCGGCAGTGGGTGCAGGAGATCGTCAAGATTAACCGTGCGGCTCAGCGGTCCACGCGATGAGAGATCGAGAAGCTCTCTGCTTGTCGCAACCAGTCAGCGACAGTCTTGCTGAACCTGCGTTCTAAGGACCCGGCACAAGCGGGAAGGAAATAATGAGCGACGAAGAAGCAGCCGGAACCAGCTCGCGGAGCGGCCAGATGCCGGAAGGAGTCCGTAGCCGCCTATCGTGGCGTCCGCCTTCGGTCCGCGCTGCGGAGTCTCTCATGGCGGGAAGAGAGAGTCAGACATCTCCCTTCTTGAATAGAGCCCGGCGATTGTTCTCGCTGCACAGTCAGTTGGCGCGGCGCGTGCGAGCGTGGCCGGGATGGCCGCCGTTCTCGTTCGAGTTTCCGGCGGCGGATGGTCCAACGCTGGCTCACCCGGCCGAGTCGCGTGAGCGCCCGGCGGAGCGTCAAAGCTTTTCACCCGGTATTGCCTCCGCAGGGAAAAGCGAAGGACGACGCGGCGTGGTGGCTCGCTCTGCTGGCGGCAATGCGGCCGCTCATGCAAAGAGTTCGCGGCTTGTGATTCAGCGCTTCGCGGATCAGTCGGCGCCTTCAACGGCTCGGCCACAGCCGCGCGTCCAGTCTTTCGTGACTCGCCCTCGGATAGCACTCGCGACGCTCACGCCGATACCAACGACGATGCCGGGAAGGCTTGTAAGCCAATCCGGCAGTCTGGCACGCGAACAGACTGAGGAGGGTCTTCCGAGGAGTGGCTGGCATCCCGTCTTTTCAGCCGAAAGCGAGACCTGGGCAACTGGCAACGGTCCTCGATCTGTCGCTTTGCCGGCGGCATCTCGTGGACAGTTTCCGTGGAATCAGAATGCGCCGAGGTCTAGTTCGCGCGAAGGTCTCTACCAGGCCTTTGCAAGGCATCGCGGTCTTAAGCCAAGCGTGACGGCGGCTCCGCGTCGCGAAGTGCACGGTGGTTTTCCCGTTATTCGTTCTCCACTGGCGGCGCAACCTGAAGCGGGGAGACTGGGAGGTGAATCGGCAACGTCATTCTTGCCACAGCGCCAAGAATCTTATGCGGCGATCAGTCGGCGATACGCGGCTCCGTTGCCGGCAACATCATTCTTGGTACGGCGCCCGGAAGCTTATACAGAGGAGCCGGCTGCTTTGGCGGAATGGGCAGAGACTCTTGAAGCTCATTCGCCCTCTGCATCACAGCAGGCGTTAGAATTGGCGGGTACCACACTCGAAGCTGAGGGGGCAATCGAGAGTCTCATAAGGCGCACGGTGATGCCTACGCCGCTTCCGGGGCTTGAATTTCGGTTACTAACCGGTGAAAAGCAATCAGGAGCAATCAGGCATCAAATAGAGGCTGCCGAGGACCGGGAGTCTGCGACTGGGACACCAATGACTTCAGGTTCCACGCAGGCGCCGGCGCCGTTCCAGCAGCCATCCCCCCAACTGGACATCAACGCCGTAACCGACAAAGTCTACCGGGAGATCATGCGCCGCCAGCGACTGGAGCGCGAGAGGAAGGGGTTGTACTGATGCCATTGACCAAAGCGTTGATCATAACGACTACGCCTCGCGGACAAGTAATACCTGTTATGTTCAATCCGCCGCAGTATGAGATTACCAAGACCAACGAGTTCGCGGAAATCGCCATTCCCGGGCTCGGCTCGTCGCTGCTCCAGTTTGTTAAGGGCAACATTCAGACGCTCAAACTGGACCTGTTCTTCGACACAACCGACACTCGCCGCGACGTGCGGTTCTTCACGTCGAAGGTAGTGGGCCTGACCGCGCTGAGCGCGGTGACTCATGCGCCGCCCGTGATGTTGTTCATCTGGGGGTCTCTCGTTTTTCCATGTGTGCTCGATAGTGTCACCGAACGGTTTGACTATTTCGGCGCGAACGGCGCGCCGCTCAGGGCGACCCTCAGTGTATCGTTGAAGGGCTACGACGTAATCGAGAGCCTCCTGTCACTGGTGCCGTTCGAGTCGGCGGACAGGACCAAGCGGCGCGTGTTCAAGGCCGGGGACTCGCTGCAAAGGATCGCTGCCGAGGAATACGACGACCCCAGGAAATGGCGCCCTATAGCCCAGGCGAGCAACATCGATAATCCGCTGACCATTCCCAACGGGCGGGGCCTAACGGTCCCTACGTTGAAATAGAGTGAACCATGGCGTTGCAAGGCTTTCCCAAAAACACGTTTGTCCCGGCATTCGAGGTGAGCATCGGACAAAGCCTGTTGGCAGCGGCTGTCGCCAAGCTGATAACTCAAGTGACGGTGACCGAAACCGCCGACCCACCCAACAGCTTCAGCTTCTCACTGTACGACCCCACATTCGGTCTCTTCGAGCTGGCGGGCGGCTTGTTGACCGAAGGCAAGGAAGTACAGATCAGGATGGGTTACCTCGGTAACCTTACAACGATGATCGCCGGTGAGATCGCGGCGGTGAGCGTCGATTTTCCCGAGAGCGGGCCAACAACTTTCCACGTAGAAGGATTCGATCTGCTGCACAAGCTAACGCGGGGTACGGCATTTCGACGCTTCGACGATGACCGAACCCCAGACAGTGGGCTTTCCGACAGCGAGATAGTCTCGAGCATCGTTCCCAGCGGGTTGACTGCTTCAGTCGACCCAACGCCCACCCCCTCTCGGCCGCGAGAACAAAACAACGTGTCCGATCTCACATTCCTGACCGATCTGGCGCGGACGAACGGCTACTCGATGTGGGTTGAGGCAGGAAAGCTGTTCTTCAAGAAGTCGCGGCCCGCTCCGAATGAAATAAAGCTCGAGCGGGGCAAGACGCTGCTCAGCTTCTCCCCGCGGCTGAGCACGGCGGGTCTGGTCAAGAAAATAGAGGTGCGCGGATGGGACCCGATCAAAAAGCAGAGTTTCTCGGGACACGCTCCGCAGGGCCTCGTGATTGAGCGGGACCTGTCGGCCAGCGGCAGCCAGCAGATTGGAAAAGGGTCCGGCGGCGATTCGATACGGGTCATCGAGGACTCGATGGTAACGAGCGCTAAGGAGGCTGAAACGCTCGCCGAAGCGATGTTTTCAAGCCAGCTTCAGTCATTGGTGACGGGCAGTGGCTCCTCGATCGGGCACCCCGATATCCACGTTGGAACGATCCTCGACCTTAGCGGACTGGGCCGTTTCAATGGCAAGTATCGTGTTACACAGGCAACGCACTCGATGGGAGAAAGCGGTTATCGAACATCATTTGAGGTCAACAGCTCGGGGAGCGGCGCGGGCCTCGTCCTGTCGCACGCAGACGATTCCGCCAGTTCGAGCTTGCGAGGCGGCACGGGGGTCAGGTCCGGCCTGGTCGTTGACAACAAGGACCCGGAGGGCTTCGGCCGGGTCAAAGTGAAGTTTCCAGGCGCTTCTGAGTCGGACACGGGCCGTTGGTCGAGAGTAGCGACGCTCATGGCTGGAAAAGAACGTGGCGCTTTCTTTCTGCCTGAAGTCGGGGACGAGGTCCTGGTCGCGTTTGAATATGGCGATGTCAACCGCACTTACGTGCTCGGCGCGCTGTGGAATGCCGAGGACCAACCGCCCGATAAGAACGCCGACGGCAAGAACAATCTGCGATTCATCAAGTCCCGGAGCGGTCACGTGGTACGGCTCGACGACACCGACGGTAAAGAGAAGATCGAGATCATCGACAAGAGCGGTAAGAACAGCCTGACCTTTGACACGGCCAACAACTCCGTCACCATCAAGTCGGCCAAAGATGTCAGCATCGAGGCTGCCGACGGGACGATTAAGCTCGCCGCCAAGACCATTCAACTTACTGCCTCGGGCAAGATCGAAATCAAGGGACAGGGCGGAGCAACTCTAGACGGCTCGCCGAAGGACACGATCGTCAAAGGGAAAACGGTAAACATCAACTAGGAGATTGCTTTCATGGGACTGCCGGCCGCCAAACAGGGGGATCAGGTAACCGCTACGGACATGCACATCATCGTGCCGCCAAGCGGCCCACCGGCGCCCGTGCCCCATCCGTTCACGGGCGTCCTGGACACCGCGCTCAGCACCAACGTGAAGGTGATGGGCATGCCCGCCGCGACCGTGAACAGCAAAGCGGCCAACAAGCCGCCGCATCTGCCGATCGGCGGGACATTCCAGAAGCCGCCCCACAATACGTCGACCATAGTGAAAGGCAGTGCGACTGTTTTCATCAGCGGCCAGGCGGCGGCTCGCAACGGAGATACGGCATCGACCTGCAACGATCCCGCTGACCTGACGGTGGGGACGGTGGTCGCGGCGGGGACCGTGCTGATCGGGTAGGAACTCTAATGACGGACGATTCGAATCAGGGAAACGAATTTCTCGGATCTGGAATAGCTTTTCCCATAAGTCTCGACTCCGGCGGACGAGTCGTGATGAACAGCCTGGACGAGCACGTGCGCCAGTCGATCTTACTGATACTGCGCACTGCGAAAGGTGAAAGGGTCATGCGGCCGGATTTCGGAGCGGGGCTTCAAGAGGTAGTCTTCTCGCCGATCGACGCCTCGACCGCCGCATTGGTCCAGCACGAGGTCAAAGATGCGCTCGTGAAGTTCGAGCCGCGGATCGATGTGCTCAATGTCGATGTGAGCGCCGATAGACAGCAAGAGGGCGTCCTGCTCATCAACGTCGAGTATCGAGTAAGACGGACCGACACGACGTTCAATCTGGTTTATCCCTTCTACATCGAACGGGGAGAGGTCTGATGGCGCTGAAGCCTCCCATACTGGACGACAGAACGCTGGCCCGCGTGGTGCGGCAACTGCTCGCCGAAGCGAAGATAGCGTTCGCGAACTCGAGCCCGCCGCTCCCGCGGTTGTGGAAGTACGCCGAACAGTTCACTGAGCAGCAGATCAGAGAATTCCTGGCGAAGCCGTTCGATG
This sequence comes from Blastocatellia bacterium, assembly GCA_041497455.1. Lineage (GTDB taxonomy): Bacteria > Acidobacteriota > Blastocatellia > UBA7656 > UBA7656 > Onstottus_A. The sequence goes on from JBGQGO010000001.1 coordinate 17,599, forward strand.
ACGCCGGCTTGATGCTTTCGGTTGTCTATGCGCGGTTGATGGAGTTGAGCATCGAGCGGTTGAACCGGGTCCCCGAGAAAAACTTTCTTGCGTTCCTGGACACGATGGGCGTTAGCCCGATGCCGCCTTCGCCGGCCAGAGTCCCGCTGATCTTCGCGCTGTCGCCCGGCGCCGGCCCTACATTGGTCCCGCGTGGAACTCAGGCGGCCGCGCAGCCGGGCAACGTGGTCTTCGAGAACGAAGACGACGTGACCGTGATCCCAGCTCGCATAGCGACGGCGTTCACGATGGACCCCACCTTCGACAGATTCACGGATCAAAGCGAAGAGATCGGAGGAGCAAGCGAGTTTGGCTTCACGCCGTTCGTCGGGTCGAAGCGAGCGCCTCACGTGCTGAATCTGGGCGAAGACGCGCTGCTCGACTTCAAGAGTGCGGTTGTTGACCTCTATCTAAACCCTTTTCCGTTTGGCTCCGGGTCTTCGCCAAGCTGGGCTGCCGTGCTAGCGACCCTACGGCCGATTCTCAGCCGGCTCGCATGGCAACAGATCCGGGGCAACCTGGCCGTACCTTTGGCGAGGTTGGGCACTCACTCGATCGCGGATCCCTTGCCGTTCCCCCGAAAGACCAGTGGTCCCCTATTAGCAGGCGCAGCCAGCATGACATTGGACGAGGTAACCGGGATTGCAGCAAACGACGCAATACAGATGGGTACGGGCATCACGTCCGAATTGGTTCGTGTTACAAGCGTCGATGCGGTGAGCAATACCGTCCATTTCGCTCCGGCGCTTGGGTCGGATCATGGAGACGATTTCAGGCTCCTTCCGCCCACGGTCATAACTACCAGGCTGGCCGCCTCCACGTCGCCCCCGAGCGTCACTCAGATATTCGTTGAGAGCGTTTCAGGGATAATGCCCGATGACTGGATTGCAATCGTCAAGGCTGACAATAACAGCGAGACGGTTGAAGTAAGCAGGATCATCAGCGTGACGGGCACAAGGCGGCTAAACCTCGATTCGTCACTTCCCCTCATTCGTCCGTTTCCGCTCGGTGCGTCTGTATCGATACTTCGGCCTCCGGCATTGCGGTTTGTGAATCCAGGCGGCGCAGACCGAACAACCATCCGCGGCGTGAGCGAGAGCACAGAAATACAACAAGGAATCGAGAGCCGCTGGCTTCAAGCACTCACGACTTCGTTCTTGCTTGACGATTCTGGCGCGCGAGCGCTGAGCATCAACAACGTCAAGCTGCGAGTGACGGCAGCCGGGTTGCAGCCTGATCTGGCGTTCGGCAACACGGCGCCCTTGGATGTCACGAAAGACTTTCTGCCGTTCGGCGATACGCCCAAGGTGGGAGACACGTTTTACATCGCCAATCGCGAGGCGTTGTCAAAACCGGGCGTAAGCGTGTGGATGCAAGTCGATTTGAAACCGCCGCCGCCGCCGCCGCTGATCTGGGAGTACTGGAACGGTCACATCTGGGCGAAGCTTGGCGGCGTGACAACGGTGATTGAATGCGATGCGCCAACTCTGGTGACCGCGAGCTTCCCAGGCGATGGAACGAATGGTTTCACCAAGTCCGGTAAGATCTCACTCGCGCGCCCGTCCGATATGGCCCTGACTACCGTGAACGGTGAGGAGGGCGTTTGGTTTCGGGTCAAGATAGCTAGTGGTGCTTATTCGAGCGCTCCAAAAGTAGCGAAGTTCGATTTGGAGACATCAAGGACGGTGATGGCGGCGGCCTACAACCCGCCCGGGGGCACTGACAACGATCGTTTTAATTTTCTATTCTCAATACCTGTGTTTCAGATCATTGGTTCGCTCGGGGAAGTGCAGAGATACACGCTTGTGGATGCCGGCGCTGTGCTGAGAATCGGCTCGCTTGATCCCGTGAAAGACGATGCGCTGGAGTACGCGCTCATTGTCGGTGCGTTCCTCCCGATTGAACTCCCGCTCCCACGCGCCGGGGATCCGCTAACCAGCTCGGTTCGGGCAACTTCCGTGATCGGCCGAGGCTCACAGGACAATGTCCTTTTGGAACCAATACCTACGTTAATCCAGGCGCATAGATCAGGCGGACCGGTTGAGCATCAGGGACTGTCGCCAGTGATCGGTGCGATTGTGAGGGTTGCCACGCAGGCAGGAATCGTAGCTAGCCTTCTCCCCCAGCCAATCTGTGTTAGCGTCACCAGAGAGATCAAGCCCGGCGATGTGTTGATGATTGATGATCCGGCGCCGCGTGAATTCGTCGTCGTCTCCGAGGCGACCTTTGGCTGTCCGGTTAGCAGCGATACAGCCCCTCGAGTGGTAATCGGAGGTCAGCCCCCTCCTACCGTTCCCGCAATAGATTTCGGGCTAATACACTTTCTCAGGTTTCCGTTTGAGCAGAGTCTGGTGCCTAAGAGCGCATTGAGGTTCCCTCACAACGCCGGCACTCCAGTGCGACTGGTTACCGATTATTTTGTCGGATATGCGGATGATAAGCGCGTCGTTTTCAATAATGTCAGTGCGGCAAACTCCTTCTTCCCTTTTGGTGAACAAGCGGGGGCCGAAGACGCATTCTATTTCGGAACGTCAACCGTTTTTCCAGGTTATATCAATATCGCAGTAGAGGTGGTTCCGACAGTTCCCAACGTCGAAGTCAACTGGGACTTTCTCGGACAAAACGGCTGGCAGTCCTTCGACAAAGTCATCGATCGCACCATCAATCTCACGCGCCCGGGGCTTGTTTCCTTCTCGCCTCAAACCTACGACGAGGGCGAGGTCAATGGCCAAAGCAACTACTGGACTAGGGCTCGCATAAAATGCGGCGATTACGGGAGGCCGGTTGCCTTCGTGATGGCCGACCCGGCAGACCCGAAACAGGGGTTCAAGGTAAGATCCGGCACCGGCAACCTCAACCCGCCACTCATCACCAGGCTCACGTTGAACTACGAAGCCAGAGGCGAACCGATTGTCGTGACACGGAATGGCTTTCTGTTCACAGATCGCACGAAGGCAAATAAGTCCGGCGCAAACTTTCCAACTTTTCAAGCGATCACCGAACTCTCGCCCGACATCTACGCCGATCCGGAGCCCGCCTTCTACCTCGGCTTCGATAATGCTTTTCCTGAAGAGCCGGTCTCACTGTATGTCAGCGAAAAGCCGGCAGCGGCGTCCGGTAACGTCGCCGGCAACGGCGGCGCGCAACCCTCGGCCGCACAGCCGCCGGGGCGCGATCTCGTCTGGGAGTACTTCGACGGAACCAACTGGAAACGTCTCGTGGTCATTGACGGCACAAACAACCTCACCGAGTCCGGACCGGTCGAGTTTCTTACGCCGCCTGATATTCAGCCTCTAGCGAAATTCGATCTGACGCCGCGGTTCTGGTTGCGCGCGCGGTCTTCGGACAATGATCCCTTCGACACTCAGCACCTGCTCGGCGTCTTCGCCAATGCGACGCGAGCAATTCAAACTGTGACCTCAACGGAAGACCCTCTAGGTTCCGGCAACGGCGAACCGAGCCAGCAACTGCGATTTGGCAAGACGCCGGTTCAGGCGGGAAGGCAAGTCTTCGTACGTGAGAACGAGACACCTTCCGGGCGTGAGCTGGCGGAGCTGATCGAAGCAGAGGGCGAGGACGCGTTGCAACAACGAACCAACGCGGCGACGCAAGAGCCTGAGACATGGGTCCGCTGGCACGAGGTACCGAACTTCCTGGCATCAGGCCCGGCCAGCAGGCACTACGCGGCAGACGGCGTCACCGGCGCGATCACATTCGGGGACGGCAAGCACGGGCAGACGTTGCCGCGCGGCACGAACAACGTTACCGCAACATATAGGGCGGGCGGAGGGGCGAATGGCAACGTCGCGCGAGCTGCCATCGCAAAGCTGAAATCAGGAGTTGTTGGCGTCACCGGTGTGACCAATCCCATCGCCGCTGATGGCGGCGCTGAGGCCGAGACCCTCGAGATGGTGAAAGACCGCGGCCCACAATCCCTGAGGCATCGCGATCGAGCGATGTCCCGTTCCGACTTCGAGTGGCTGGCGCGCGAGGCGGCGGGCACTCGCGTCGCGCGAGTAAAATGCCTGCCGAATCGAAATCGCCAACTGCAATTCGAGCGTGGCTGGGTCTCGTTGATTATCGTGCCCGACGACCCGAGCCCAAAACCGTCGCCGTCGGCGGAGTTGATCGCCGAAGTCGAGAATTATTTGGAGAAGCGGGCGTTCGCCGGCCTGACGGGTTCTTCGACCCGAATCAACGTCACAGGTCCCGGTTACTTAAGGGTGACGGTACACGCCGAGGTTGTGCCCGCTGACATCAGTCAGGCGGACCCGGTCAAGAAGAGAGTGATCGCGGCGCTCGACCGCTTCTTGCATCCTCTGAAGGGGGGACCCGAAGGGAGGGGGTGGGAATTCGGCCGCGACGTACACCAATCGGAGGTCTGCCAGTTGATCGAAGGCGTGCCCGGAGTGAGTCACGCAAGAAACGTTGAACTGGAAGCGAACACCGCACAGCACAACTTCATGTTCTCGACAGCCGTAGGCGCCATCCCCGAAGGCGCGGAAGTGATCCTCGGTACGCCAGCGCCGGAGCCGACGCCCCGCAAGAAGGTGGTGGTCGCCGAACCCACCAGAGTTGAAGGTCCCCTCACTCTGCTGCCCGTCACCGAGTTCAAAGAGGGGGACCGAATCACTGCGATACTCGACGGCAAAGTCGCGGGGCTGCCGTCGAGTGGGCCTTTCTCCACCTTCTCAATCAGCGCGTTGGATGGCTCAACCATTCCGAACCAATTCTTCCGTTTTCCGGCGGGGACTCTGATTGTCAACAGAAGAACCGGTAAGCACTGGCGGCTCGCTGACAGGGATCACCTCACTAGCAGTTTCGTGCGAAGTGCGACAAGCATCATCTCGATCGACAAGTCCATAGACAACAGTGACGTCGCCGTAGGTGATATCCTCACTCTCCTTAACCCATTCCCGATGATTGTGACGTCAGTCGACGCCCGGTTAGTCACCATACCAGCTTTCGCCATCGGGCCTCCTGCCCTGAATGTCAATGTCATCCCGGTCATGCCGTTCAGCAGCGGTCCGCTTGGAATTCCGAAGGGGGCCCTGATCACTCTTGCCGTGTTAATCGTAGGCGGCAAGACGTTCCCTATCGGCGCGTTGAAGGCCGCCATTCGACCGAATCAGGAGAACATAACTCTCATCGAATTCGAGGCCACTCAAGCAGGTGAAGTGTCTCCAGGGCTGCCGGGTGGGATATTGTTCGCCGTACAGACCGTCGGAGTCGAGCCTTATGAGACGGATGTCGCGATTGAGAGGGGCGATATTCTCGGAACGCTTGACGGCCGGGTTCGCCTGCCGTCGATGCTAAGCGTTGCCGAAAGTGCGCGGGTGACTGCGTTAGTGCTCGAGGCCGCGCTACCCGGTGAAACGGCCAGGATCACACTTCCCGGTTCCCAGAGCGCCGCGGTGGCCGAGCCCATTGTCGCAATCGAACCGTTGAACACGACAGTCTTCGTGGACCGCAACTCTTTGGTTTATTCGGGCGCGCACCGGATCAACATAGTCGCGAGGTGATTGGCCAAATGATTCTCGGAAATGCTGGGCTCTTTTCTGAGCCCGAGGATTGAACGCGATGAGCTTACCCGTTCCCAATCTCGATGACCGCTCTTTTGATCAACTGGTTAGCGAAGTCCGCTCGCTGATTCCAAGGAACCTTCCGGCCTGGACCGATCACAACGCGTCGGACCCCGGCATCACTTTCCTGGAGTTGTTTGCTTTCCTGTTCGAAGCGGCCAACTACCAGCTCAACCGCATTCCGGAACGGACGCTCGCAAATTTCGCGGCCTTGGTTGGAGTCACGCGCTCGGTCAGCGAGCCCATCGAAGTAACTCTGCGCAACGCCCTGGATGCAATACAGAATGAGTATCGCGCCATCACGCTCGAAGATTTCGAAAGGCTCGTCAGAGCGTCAGGTCTCTATTGGACGCCCCTTCCTGCCCGCCAGGATCATTCCTCAGGTGACAGCGCCGTGGTGATGCAGTTGTCCGAAGAAGAGATTCCTCTCGCCTCGGGACAAAGCGGCAGGATCGCAGGCGATGCGTTGAATATACCCAACGGCAATGACATCCAGCAGGGTGAATTGATTCTGGTGGAAGACACCGCGGCAGGGGTCTCCGAGGTAGCAAAGGTACAAAGGGTTGACCTGATATCTGGCGGTTTGCGGTTGACTCTCAGTTCTGCGCTGCGCCTCAGCTATAACTCCAGCGCCTCGGTGGTGAGACGTTTGTTGCAACCTCAACCAGGCACGGAAACGACGCTCATCTTTGCCTCCCAGACCAGTAGCGTGCTGAGACTCACGCCGGTCGTCGAATTTCCCACATCGGGCGTCCTGCGTTTGAGCAGCGCCACGCCCCCCGGCGATTTCGTTGTCATTCACGGGATTCGGCGAGTGAAGGCGGTAACGGATGTGACCAGCGCGCCGGGCCTTCCGAACCTGATCAGGATCGTGATCGCGGTCGATTCATCTCCCTTCAACCTGGACGATCAACTGAGGGACTCGATCATCGCGTTGCTCGATCCGCGCCGACTGATCACAACCCGGGTGTCGGTGAAGGCTCCGCCATCGACTCTGGTGTCCGTAGGCGCGGACGTCGTACGGGACGCGCGAAGCTTGCTTAGCCCGAACGAAGTTAAATCAGGCGTGAGCGACGCCATCGGGCGTTTCCTGGATCCGCTCGTGGGCGGGGCAGACGGACAAGGCTGGGAGTTCGGCCGGCCCGTCTTTCGATCGGAGCTGTTTGAGCTGCTCGAACAGGCGCCGGGTGTCGACTACGTTCGCAAGCTTCAGTTGGGTGGGGCGAGCTTGCCCGTCGACGGTGGAACTTTGGATGAAGTTCAGTTGGTCGACTCGACCTCGCTGGTCGGTTTGAACCAGCTGACCGTCACAGTTATCTGATAGGACAAACGGGTTCGGAAAGTAAGCAATGTCCGACGAAAGACGAGTCGAGTTTCGCGATTACTTGCCGGCAGCATTTGTGCCGGACGGCGATCACTCGCCCGCGCGGCTCTTTCTACTCGCTTTCGAGATGTTGTTTGAAGAGCTGCAATTGGAGATCGAGGGCCTGGACGGCTCAGCGCAGAGCGGCGGGATTCCAGATCTTTTTAATCCGCAAGCCACGCCGCCTGCAGAGTTCGACCATCTGGGTGCACCAGACCTCGACTATCTAAGTTACTTGGCGAGTTGGATCGGTCTCCCGCTGCGAACCGACAAGTCGATTCAATGGAACCGGGTATTCTTTCAGCGGGCGATCCAGCTATATCCGCAGCGAGGCACGCTACCCGGGATTAGGGGAATGCTCGAAGCATGGCTTGCCGGGGAGGTGACGCGGGTGGTGATCGACGATTTTGCCGCCGCCGGATCCACTTCACCGGCGCCGTTTCCGTTCTTCTTCACTGTTACTTTGACGCTCAACTCGGGCGCGGCCGGCATCGCGGTAATGGAAGCTGCGAGCTTACTGCTCGATCGCGAGAAACCCGCGCATACAAGCTACGGGCTGCGTATATCAGGCGGATCGATGCAGCTCGCTCCATCTCCTCCCACTTCGCCGGTTGGTTTCGCCCAGATCGGCGTTACCACGCGGCTTAATGGAGCTTTGATTTTCGAGATTTTGACGGATGAATGAAGACGCAAGTGAAACCACTGTAAAACCGACGACGCGTTTCTTTTCGCGCAGATCAGGGAGAAATACGATGGCAGACGATGTGAATAAAAGAATGAACTACTTCCCCTTGCAGTTCCTGCATGCCACGGACTTCCAAGTCGAGCAGGCCTATTTCCTCGACCGCCATCGCCAGCACAACAAGCATCTGCACACGCCGGGCATCATGGTTGGACTGAGCGTTACGAGGCTCAATGCCTCTAACGTTCATGTCAGCGAAGGGACAGCCGTGGATAGGCAAGGCCGCGAGATTGTTCTCACGACGGGTGAAGACGTGAACATTGGCGCGGTTGGCTCGAACGTGACCCGGGTCGAGCTGTACATAGCGTTCTACGAAGCGCCCTCTGACTTTGTCGAACAAGTGGCCGGAACCAGCGGAATGACGCGCAAGACGGAGACCCACAAGTTCTTCGCTGTGCCGCCTGATTCGGCCCCGCCCGATGCCGTGCTTGTGGCTACGATTCCGATTTCGAATGGAAAAATCCCGCAAGACCCTCCGCCCATTACCCCTGGGCCAATGGCAGGAGCATCCGGCCAGCCGGGCGGAGGCACGGCGGCTGGCGTCACCGTGAAGGACAAGAACGACAAAGCTTTCGCCACTACAACGCTGAAGTTCTTAGACGGCTTCCAGGTGACCCAGGCACCCTCTGATACGACAGTCATGATCAGCCTCGGTCTCTCTCCGTCCCAAGTTCCGAATCACCACCCATCCCACGAAGCGGCGCATCCGGACCAGATAGATGTTGGGAGTCTCCCAGGCTTATTGGCGGAGCCTCAGAAGATTAAGGTGGGTGGCACATCACTCACCCCAGATGCAACTCCAACGACTCTCCGGTTCGGTTCGGGTTTCACCGTAACCACGCCGGACGATGGTAAGACGGTGAACATTAACACTCTGCCTGCGACGCCTGCTGGCCCGGGTCGGCCGATGTCAAGCGGCATTGTCAAATTCCTTGACGTGAACGTCCTTGAGACCCGGATATCGCTGCCGATAGATCACGGCTTAGGCGCTGTAAACGTCGCAATCACCCTGGCGCTCGAAAATGTCCCCACCCCTCCAATTGGCCCGTCCGTCGGGGATTTAGCTCCTTACCGTGTGTTTGGGAACCTGTCTGCGTTTCTGCTTGCTCCCCACGTCATAGCCGCCTATCAGTCGGGCGCTCCTGGTTCCACCTTTCGCATAGTCTTCAGCGAACGGCGGCTTCAGAGCGTTCCACAGGATCCATTGACTTACGTCGTGCGGTGGTGGGCGATTGCTACGCTCGACCCGGATGTCCCAAAGGTAACCTCCAAACCTGTCGGCGTAAAATCGGCCGCGGCAAAGAAGACGCGGCTGGCGGTCCAGCAGGAGGGAAAAAAGGGCAACAAGAAAGCGGCGGCCAAAAGCCGCAAGACGCGAAGTACGCAGAGAAAGAAGTGAAATGCGACAGCTCTCGCTTTCAACGAAGGTTGAAACCGCGGTCATGCCCAGAAGTTTCGGTCGAGCGTTCGATACTGAATAGCCTCGCTCACGTGCTGAGATTCGATCGCCTCCTTACCTTCAAGGTCGGCTAGCGTGCGGCTCACTTTCAAAATCCGATCGTAAGCTCGAGCCGATAACCCGAGCCGGGTGATCGCGTTTTCTAACAGCCCCTTCGAAGCTGAGTCGATCGCGCAGTACTTGCGTATCAATCGCGGCGACATCTGAGCGTTGCAGTAGATTCGCTCGGTGGTGAACCGCTCTAACTGGACGCGGCGCGCTCTCACTACTCGCTCGCGTATATCGGCGGAACTCTCGGCCGGTGTGTCGCTCGCGAGATCTTTGAACTTCACCGCGGGCACGTCGATGTGAATGTCAATGCGGTCGAGCAGCGGGCCTGATATTTTCGACACATACCGCTGAATCTGCATCGGCGAGCACTTGCACTCGCGAGTCGGATCGTTGAAAAACCCACAGGGGCAGGGGTTCATCGACAATACGTCATGTAACCTTAAGTGCCACTAAGCCAAGGGATCGCTCTTATCCTGCAGAGCTCAAGACTATCGGGGACAATCTCAGAAAGCGCCGTCTTGACCTTGGGCTGTTACAAAGAGAAGTGGCGCAGGAGATTGGCGTAACCAAGTGCACGATTCAGTATTGGGAGACGAATCGGGTTGCTCCGGCTCTCCGATTCAGACCTCGGATTGTTTCTTTTTTAGGTTACGACGCCTTCGGTGGGAGCATGCCTGAATCGGTGGCGGCGAGGCTAAGGACTCATAGAGAGCAGCTCGGACTGTCGCGCAAGAAACTGGCAGCCGTTCTGGGAATTGATCCAAGTAACGTTGCGGGGTGGGAAACCGAGAAGCATAAACCGACCCAGAAATCCCAGGAGCTCATTAAAACGGTTCTGATGCGATAATTTTCATCCGCTCAAGGTCCGTCGTATCTCCTTCGACTAGCCGGTAAAAAAAGGTGCTGCTTTTTGTTGCTTTCTATGGCTTTTGGATTTAATCACCCTTGCAGTCACAAACACCCATTCAGTGCGCGGCTAGGACGACAAAAGGGCGTAGGGCGACGAAAGTATCAAATCGCGTCAAGTCGTGTACCTATCAGACCGCTCTGCAATTGCACAGAATTGACATCTGCGTTATTCGTTAGAGCGTGCTCTTTCAACGAGGGCCGGAAGGGCGTGCGTATTGAACACCGAGTTCTCACAAGCCGACGATGTCGCGCGCGTCGCTCTGATATCGACGGTTGAATCGCCGTTGACCAGCAGTAGGTCGGCGGGCATGCCTTCCGCGATGCGCTCCCGCATTAGGTGAGGAATTGACAAACTCACGGATAGCGCCAATCCGCACTACTGGTTCTGGCCAGGCAAAGATGAATGGCTGAGAAAAATTTGGTTGGGCGATGAGACTGAGGATCAAGCCCTCGGCGGTCACTCAAAACCGGCCATAGAGAATAGTCGTCAGGGACGTTGACTCCGACAAAAGGCTTAGTAGCCTCCGTCGGTATGAGCAACGTTTTGAACGACGAAAAAAGACAACAAATCATTGCACTGGGACGGCTCGGATGGACGTTGCGAAGGATCGAGCAGGCTACCGGTGTGCGACGAGAAACAGCAGCTAACTACCTTAAGGCAGCTGGGATCGGGGTGCGGCCGCCAGGTGGTTGGGGTCATCGAGGTCCGTCAAAACCGGCCATAGAGGTGACCAGCGACTCTGGCTCCGCAACACCGGATTCAAAACCGGCCATAGAGGTGATCACCGAGGTCAAGCAAATGCTCTGTGCACCGAAATGTTCAATCGATTAAGAATGTTTGTAGGTCAGTTAGTTTCCGGTGGCAGGCAGTCCTGAATAGCAAATGCTAGTCGAACTCTAACCATCCAAAATTCTTTGGGAGACGAAAAGAGAGCAGGATCACTTTCCTGCTCTCTTTTCGTTCCTACTATTTCGTCTGCCCGCCCTTAGACCTAAACTGCGCTTTATTCGCGTCGTAGAAATACATCCCACGCCCATCTACCGACACTTGCACCCTGCCCGTCCCGGACTTTTGCTCTATACCGAAATAAATTTCCGTTCTCATCTGTGCGCTTGGATGTCTTGTAATCCAAATCTATTGCCATAACCTGCAGCGATGCTAAGGTGTGTAGCTCGGAGCCTTCCGATAGGCCGTTGTGATTCGTGTCTTGCCAAAGCCGCAATGAGGCGAAGACAGCGTCCAAGGGAGTTATCTTGCCGTCACCATTTCCCCCGTTTGCAGACTGGTCATATTGGGTAAGTGCTAAGAATCCATTCTCGTGAGCAGAAGGGGGTTGAGGCGTAGCGTTCCCAAATAACTCAGAGCCATTGTCTATTGTTCCATTGCCATTGCGGTCGAGTACGAGCCAAGCGTCATCAGATCCCGCAGCAGTCCACGAAACGTGTTCTTGGTTACCGTCATTGTTTATACCAAATGAGACGCCGTTAGACGCGTTAGTAAGATTAAAACCATTTCCTTGTGTATCGATGACTATCGGAGTATCAGTATAGCAACAATAGTATTCCCCGTTTTGGACCCACCAACCCAAGCAGGCGTCACAATCATCTTCTTCTTCGGGGGGCAGGGCGCAGTATCCACAGGCCGCACCATCACAACCGCTACAAGTAAATGTAGTAAGTTTTATGGCGTCCGTACAGACGTTATAGTAGCTTGTGCTACCTGCATTGCCAGAACCACATGAACAGATACAATTCTGTCTACAGGAGTTCTCAATACAAGCCGGTGAGTAAATGGAAGGAGTGTTGTCGCACTTGGTATAATAAATAGTATCGTGACAGGAACCATTTTGGCGTGGTGCCGGCGGAACAACCATCAAAGCGCCTACAGTTTGTAACTGAATCACTAAAACTAGTATCATTCGAAGAAAGTATTAATAAACACAGAGCGAGTATGACTATAAATCTGCGCATTGTCCTCTCAACTGGGGGCATTTTGACACCTCTCGAACGTCTGATTCCTTTATTGAAGGATCTTTTGGATAGCCACTGGTCCGTTGGTGTTGTATAGCTTAAGCATGCGCGTGCGATAAGCATAAGCTCCCTGCTTCATCTCAGGGTTGCTGAGGTTTAAGTCATCTGGAATCGAATCGCTTTGAAGTTGCTGCAGCACCACCTCGGGTGATCTTCCCGTCTTTGCGTACATCTGACCCAGCCACTCCTTATACCTTGATGCCCCTTCCCGCACCATGGCTATTTGCTTGGAACTGGTCCCCTTAAAATTGGGGCCTAAACTAGTTCCGTCTTCAAACTCCACATAATCAATTGAAACCCCTAGTCTTTTCACAGAAGCATTGCTCTCAAAATAAGTTGGCCCAGCCTCATCGGGCGACTCTGCCCCCGGTGCGATAGCACCTGACTTTTGTTCTTCCTGGACATCCGCGTGAATAAATGAAACGCTAACCTGCAGCTCTCTGACCGAAGATTCTTTACCTGCGACCTCGGTGATGATATTCCAAGCTAGAGCAAATGCTACAATAGCTTTCCCAGTATTATTCTTAACTATGCAAGAGTACTCCTCTAATTGATTTTCAGCAGACAGCCTTGCGGCTGGACGTAGTAGTTCGACCGGAGCCACTAACCCCTCGGATCCAAGCTGCCTGATAACTGCAACGGGCGGCTTCCGAATAGGAAAGGGATGTTTTTCCGATGGTAATTCCTGAGATAAGTTGCTACCGATGAACAGCGTAGTCGGTACTACAATTATCCCAGCAACAAGCAGCTTTTTTAAGCGCATAACATACCCCCCACCACACTGTATTGGCTTTACTTTGGTCCCGCGCAACATCATCAAAGGAACTAAAAACCAGAATCTCTCTATCCTTGTAAGCTTAATTCAACTCTTTGCGAAGTATCTCCCAAAAGCAATTCCAAACACAGGATGGTAATAAAACTCGCCGTCATCATGCCCTTGTGCGATTTCGATGTCAAGAACATTCGTCCTCATCAGCAAGAATCTCTAAAGGCTGCATCGGATAATGCCGCCGTCACGCTGTGGCGCGACAGATTGAACCAACCCAACCCTGTGTTTTGCTAGTTAACGCTCCACGCATTTTAGCCGACACATTTTACTCACATGAACCCGCCTCCAGAACTCTCACGCACCCAGAAATCGATCAAGAGTTCGAGTTCGATGCTTAATAGTCTCGCCAGATATTCTAAGTCAAAAAGTCGAACTATTCATTAAACCCTGATCGGCTTATTCTCCTCTCCGACAAATTAAGGTAAAGGGGCGAGACGAGTCGGCCCAACGCCAGCGATCGTTATTCCTTCAAAACCTTTTCATTGAGCTGCCTAACTACGGGCCGACCCCTTGACCTGAATTTGTCTCCGCTACAGATCGCCTCCAACAGGGTTATTTCTTAGTTGTTTTAATTCCACAAAACCATTTGGAGGATACGAGATGAACCCTGACGCAAACAATCAGCAAAAGGGAGAAGGGGTCCAAAAGGGAGAAAGGGAGAAAGGGAGAAGGGGTCAGGCTTGACATTGTTGACATTTGGCCTGCGCGTCCTGTCTTAAATGACAGGGGTGTATGCTCATCCACTCGCTTGAACCAAGGCATGAATATACTTGCACCGGTGCTTTGTTCAAGAGCGCTACGCCCAGAAGTTTCTATCCAGCGTGCGATACTGAATCGCTTCGCTCACGTGCTGCGATTCGATCGCTTCCTTGCCTTCAAGATCGGCGAGGGTGCGGCTCACCTTCAGTATTCGATCGTAAGCGCGAGCCGACAATCCCAGCCGAGTGATCGCATTCTCTAGCAGCCCTTTCGAAGCTGTATCGATCGCGCAGTACTTGCGAATCAAGCGCGGCGACATCTGAGCGTTGCAGTAGATTCGCTCGGTGGTGAACCGATCTAACTGGACGCGGCGCGCTCTCACTACTCGCTCGCGGATCTCGGCGGAACTCTCGGCCGGTATGTCGCTCGCGAGATCTTTGAACTTCACCGCGGGAACGTCGATGTGAATGTCTATGCGGTCGAGCAACGGACCAGAAATCTTCGACACGTAGCGTTGTATCTGCATCGGCGAGCACTTGCACTCGCGGGTGGGATCGTTGAAGAAGCCACAAGGGCACGGGTTCATCGCAGCCGCAAGCATGAAACGTGACGGGAACGTCAGCGACATCGACGCCCGGCTGATCGTCACTTTGCCATCTTCGAGCGGCTGTCGCAGCACCTCGAGCACATTGCGTTCGAACTCGGGCAGCTCATCCAGGAACAGCATACCGTTGTGAGCCAGTGAAACTTCACCCGGACGCGGCACCGCGCCGCCGCCAATCAGACCGGCATCAGAGATCGTGTGATGAGGCGCGCGAAACGGCCGCGTAGTGATCAAGCCGTGCTTCTCGGTCAGCCCGACTACACTATGGATTTTTGTGCACTCGATGGCTTCTTCGAATTCGAGCGGCGGAAGAATGGTAGGCATACGTTTCGCGAGCATCGTTTTGCCCGAGCCCGGAGGGCCGATCAGCAAGATGTTATGGCCGCCGGCAGTAGCTACTTCGATGGCGCGTTTCGCGTGAGGCTGGCCTCGCACTTCGCGAAAGTCGTCCGAGTAGTGATCGAGGTTCGACAGCAAAGCTTGCGTATCAATGCTCAGCGGCAAAGGCGGTTGTTCACTGTTGATCAATTCAACAACGCCCTTGAGCGTAGCGACCGGATAAACGTCGAGACCGGTTACAACCGCCGCTTCGTGGGCATTCTCTTCGGGCACGATCAATCGCTTCACGCCGTGGGCTCGCGCCGCTACACCAACCGGCAACGCGCCCTTGATCGGACGAACACGGCCGTCCAGTGACAACTCGCCGACGATGAGCGTATCACTCAGTTCTTCGCGGTTGAGATCGCCGTTCGCGCCGAGTATCCCGATAGCGATCGGCAGATCGAAACTCGACCCTTCTTTCTTCACATCGGCCGGAGCCAGATTGACCGTCACGCGATGGATGGGAAAGAAGAAGCCGCAGTTGTTGATGGCTGCGCGTATGCGCTCTCGGCTTTCGCGAACGGCCGCGTCCGGCAAGCCGACCATCGTGAACACCGGCGTCATGCTGTCCCCGCCTCGCGGGGTCAGGTCGATTTCGACATCAACGACATACGCATCGATGCCAAACACCGCCGCGCTAATGGTTTTGAAAAGCATTCCGACTTCCTCCTTCGGGATCCGTTTTGAGACGCATGTAAGCTGGGAACCCAGGAAGCCAGAAATTCATCCCCGCCTATGACTCATAGACGCAAAGCAAGTCTTTAATACCTCACTTGCTACACTCGGCGCAAATGCGAGAAGGCGATCGGCCACGTGTCTTCTAATCCGCTCCGGGCTGTTATCATTGAGTCTGATTCGCTGGACGTTCTGTTATTCTGATCCTGGAGTGACCACGATGGACGAAACAACAACTCGCGTCTTGAATCTATTCGCTCAAATGAAGAGCGACACTTTGGACCTGCACACTCTCTTTGAAGCGGGCGGCAACGATCCTGATGCTCGCGGGCAAGTGCTCGACGTGGTAGCGCGACTCGTTCGGGAAGGACTGCTCGAGGAGCGGGGCAGCGATTTCTACAAGCTTACAACCAAAGGACGATCGGCCATCGGCAATAGATGAAGAGCCTGACCGATACTCTGTTGGCCATCGCCGTGCTCGGGGGGATCCTCGTGCTGAGCGCAGTCCTCACAAGCCTGTTTACTCGCAAGATGTATTACCGATGCGCCGAGTGCCGAAACCTCAACGCCAGGCGAAGGACTCACTGTAGAGTCTGCGGCAACCTGTTGGTTCAATGAGTTAGAGATTCAACTGCTGCGCCTTCTCTTCGATGGCCTCGAACAGTCGATGCCGCTCCGCTTCGGCTTCCGCGCGGCGATACGCACTTAACAGCTCTTTCATCGAGACAAACTCTTTGTACAATCCGGCGTTCTCGATCGGCGGCGTCAGGTAGGACACAAGCTCGGCGTAGGAGCGCCGCTTCGCGATGGTTCCCTCAGACGGATTGTTGACGCTGTAGATGTAGATGTTCGGCAGCTCTCCGATTAACCGATCCGGCCAGCAGTTCTCCGAGAGGCCAACCTGCTTGCCGGGCATGAACTCCATCGCGCCATGAGTGCCCACGTGCACAACTGCGTCCGCGCGAAAGATCTTTTCGAGATAGGTGTACAGCGCCATGAACCCGTGATGAGGCGCGCCGCTTTCAGCCGCGAGCAATCGCATCGGGTCACCCTCGTATCCAAACGTCGGCTGCACCCCGACGAATACACTGCCAAGCTGTATTCCCAACACAAGAATCTCGCGGCCGTTCGAGTTGATCGCTCCCGGCGCGCGTCCCCACTCCCGCTCGATGTCGTCGACGTAAGGACAGAGACTTCGATACTCGTCCACGCTCATTCGATAGGCGACGTTGGCGAGCATGCCCGACTCGCCTGAGTTGCCTTCAAGCAGCATCTCGCGCAATTGATCCGGACTGTCAGGCACATCGACCGCGTAGCCGCCTGACCGCAGCTTTGAAAGTATTTCCAACAGGCTTGGAAACACATCAAGGTCCGCCGCAGTCCCGATGTTTCCTTTGTTAGGGGGAAAGCAAAAAACCAGAAGCGCGAGCCGCAGCTCATCTCGCGGCGCCACTCGCAATCGGTTCCACCGGGCGAGCCGCCGCGCAATTCGCCGGCAACGTTCCTCGAGCGGTTCAGGTTGATTCGCGTTCGCAGGCAAGCCGCCGTAGACGAACGGCTCGGTCGCTCCGTCTATTTCCGGAATCGCGATTTGCATCGCCGCTTGAATCGCGTTTAGTCCGAGCTTGCTTTGGTTCCAGTGCTCGATCGTTTGGACGTCGAGCGAAACCATCGAGCGAAACGGCACGTTCAGCTCCTTCAGAAACTCCGCCGCCGCCTGACTGTCGTTCATCGCAGGCCCGCCCACGAAGCTGAACCCGGTGAGCGACACGATCTGGCTCACACGCGACTTAACTCGCATCTCGTGTAAGGTCGTCCCTCCGTGGGCGCCCCTCTCGATCCCACGAGCACTTTGCTCATCATCGAGGTCTGCCCGCGGAGGCACGCCCTTACGGGCCTTCGCGTCTTCAACAAAGAACTTCCGGCAGGCATCGCGATTGTCCATGAAAGTCGAGATCGCCGGTATCACGCTCAAGCCTTCATCCTCTATCGCTCGAATCAGTCCGTCGTAATGCCGGCGCGCATCGCTTATGATCTGCGGGCGCATCAAGAGCAGGCCAATAGTCTGATCACGATCAAGCGCGCGCCGGCGTTTTCGCTGATACCACTTTTGATAGGCCTCGAACGTCTCAAACAGGTTCGGCGCATCGGGATGATAAATTCCCACGGCCGGCAAAGCTTCCGCCGGTTCTACCTTGATTGAATGATGGTCTCCTGGCACGTAGTGCTTGATCGCGTGCAGCAGCATACGGCGGATGTTGTTGGGTGTCGGCTGAAGGAAGTAGCCGAACAGCAGAAGGTAGTTCTTGATATCTCCGAGCTTGCCCGCGCCCGGCACGAACTTCAGAATCGCGGGCAGCCGGCCGATCAGCTTGACGTACTGGTCGGCTCTTGCCGGGGGCCCTCCTCGCTTGGGCGCATCGCCGCCGCGGGTTGAGGTCCGGCCTTTCACGAAGTCGCTCATCCACGTGCCGAGCTTTCTCGCGATGCCCGGCGCCGATGTCTCCTCGCCGGCTTGATCGCGCGACGCGCGGGGCTTCATCAGTTTGCCGAAGTCGAGCTTGCCCATGCGCGTGCAGCGCATAAGGTCCGGCATGCAGTTGAAAGCGATCACTGCGTTGTGACGCTCGCGATTACGTTCGAGCGCTGTCCCGATTCGAGCAGCGTTCTCGCCTTCAGTCACGTGGATGACAAATACCAGATCGCTGGCGCCAACGTCGTTTTCAGCCGCGTGCCATTCCGCTTCGGTGAGCGGAGCGCCGCAGTTGTAGGTTGCGACTTGCAGACCGAGCTTGTGACGAGCGTTGATCTCGTCTTCAGCCCGCCTGAGCGGCGCGAGCAGGCTGGTTCCTACATAAAAGACTGTTATCTTCACGTTCTAGTGTTCTCGCCGAGCCGGAATCCAACCAACGCAGTTGGGGGTTCGTTCATACCCAGCCTACACGGACCCGGGACGAGCCGCGCGGCCGTCGCTCTTGTAGGTGGAGTATGAACAATCCACCCACTGGAAGTTGGGGGATTGCACATGAATCGAACCTCTAACGGGATTCTGCCTTACTGAGGCTTGCCCTCGGCTGGCTTCGCGCCCTCCTTCTTAACCGCAGGGGCCCGCTTGGCCATCGGCTTCGGCGTCCAGAACTTCGGGTCGCCCGCAGCAAACTCCTTGGACACGTTGCTCATGTTCGGATTGAAAGCATAGACGTTACTTTCCATACTCAGGAAAACATCGCCCGTGCTTTTCATCAGGTTCTTCATGTTCTCTTCGCCGAACGCTTGCATCAACGCCCCCTGATTTGCAAAGTCATCGTCAACTTCCTTTAGTGATTTTCTCGGCGAGAAAAGCAAGTAAGTTCCCTCGGGGGCGCCCATGATCACCTGATACATCGCGTAGGGCTGCGGGCTTTTCAGCTTCTCGAACGCATCCTGAAACATCTTGCCCCCGGCCGCGAACTCGGCGTCCTTACCAAGCCGCACGCGAAACGTTTCGATGCTGAAGTACCGGCACTGAGGTAACATTGCGAGCATTCTCTCCGGATGATAGCTCAGGTCCGGACGGAGCACCGCCACGCTGGAGCGCACACTGTTGACCAGCTCGGCTTCCTGCCGGGTCAGCGCTTCATAGTCGGGCCCGGTGGAGGCCTTTCCGAACGTCTGGTAGTCCTTCTCCATCGAAGCGAGCGAATCGTAGCCCGATAGGAACATGACTTCGTTTGCGTTCCCAGACACCGCTTCCATCCCGAGAAACGG
This sequence comes from Blastocatellia bacterium, assembly GCA_041497455.1. GTDB lineage: Bacteria > Acidobacteriota > Blastocatellia > UBA7656 > UBA7656 > Onstottus_A. The sequence goes on from JBGQGO010000001.1 coordinate 36,710, forward strand.
CGCCACCTTGGCTTTCGCCCAGTGTTGCGCGAGACCCTGTTCCACCCTTTGGTGCGCCGCGCCGCGAGCCGGCTTCGCGTCTTCGCGATAGATCCAAAGCACCTTGGGCAACTGAGCGGGCGTCTGTGCCACCGCTGCGGTCGTGCTAAACAATACTGCCAAGAACAACAGCAAGAGACATCCTTTTGTTTTCATCGTTTCACCTCTCCGTTTAGAATGTGTCGACTCGCGTGCCCGCGATTCGCGAGAGTCATAGCCAGCTTTTGCCAATATGGCTACGCCGCCGGCGCTGAGATGTGTTCTCCGCCTTGCTCGCTTCGCATTGCACGCAGGAAGAATCCAGATGATGCCAGAAGACCGAAGCGCTGAACGCATCGTGCGGCGGTCAGCAACTATGATCAAGATGGAATGCGACAACCCGTTCTATTTCAGCCACTCGGTTCGAGCCGGCGCGACCGAGCCGAGCCGTATTCAATAAGCCAGTCGATATCGCTCTTGATCCGCCGAGCCCAACCGTAGATGCCGTGCACCGCTTCTTGCTGCTCGGGCGTGAGGGCGCCGTACGAACCGCGTTCGAGCAACTCAGCCAATCCCAATACCGATTGCAACGACGCTTCCATTTCGTGCCCGGCGTTGACTATGAATTCGCTCTTGAGCCTGTTGATCTCGAGCAACTGCTGCGCCGAGCCCTGCGCCTGCTTGTGCTCTTCTTGAACGCGCTCGAGCTGTTGACTGACCTCGGTCTCAACGCGGCGCGAGACATCGGCTTCAGCACGAGCCTTCGCCTCGAGCGCCGACGCCTTTGCAAGCATCCCCCGAACCTCCTCTTCCACGCTGCGTGATTGCGTAAGCGCGCGCTCGATGCTTGCGAGCTTCTGCTCGAGCTCCTGTATACGCGCCGGAGCCTCGCTGCTGATTTCGCTTGCCCGTTGCGCATCGGCACGAGCCTGTTGCGCATCGCCAAACGCGGCCTCTAACGAGCGCAGATTCGAGAGCGACAGCGATAACTGACGCACGACTCGCTCGGCAAACTCGATTTCTTCGGGCTCCCATTCTCGCACCCGGTCGCACTGGTGGACATAGACGATCGCGCGGGTTTTGCCCTCGACTTTTATCGGCGCGGCTAGCTCTGAAAGCACGCCCAACTCGGCGGCAGTCTCGGCGCCCGCCAGCGACTGCTCCTGCGAATCGGCAATTGCTATCGGCTGGCCGCCCACCGATGCAGCCACTCCGGCAAACAACCCATCTCCGAAAGTGGCTCCCAGAGCCGATTTCGCGGATGGCTGCCGGTACTCTTGCTTTACCGGTTCGGGCTGATCCTGATCGTTGAACTCAACGACTATTACGCGGGACGCCGCGAGCGCGTGACCGAGCACTTCGACCACCGCCTCTTTGATCTCCTCGGCCGAGCGAAGCCGTTGAAGCGATTCCGACAAGCCCAGATAAGCGCTCTCGACACGAAGGCGGTTGCCACGCGAGTCCGTGCTCTTGATCAATTCGGCGATGATCACCGCAGCCGATTCCAGCGCCCGCTGGTCACTCTCGGTCCATGAGCGGCGACTGGAGCAATGGACCTCAATCACGCCAAGCGTTTTGCCATCCGCGGAGAGCGGCGCGCCAAGATAGGAAACAATGCCGCTCTCTCGAGCCTCGCGCGGGAAGATACATCGAGGATCGGCGGGCGCGTCTTCTATGGCGAGCACTTCGCCGCTCTGAGCTACACTGCCTGCCAGGCCCTGCCCCACAGGCAAGGGCAAGAACTCCTGCGATCTCAACCCGTGAGCGGCTACCATCCTGACCATCCCGCTTGCTTCGTCAACACGCCACAACGCCGCGCTTTCGCTGCCCACGAGCCGCGTCACTTCACGCACGATCGCGTCCAGCGGCGACGCCTCTTCCAGACACGAAATGAGGGAACGCGAAAAGTCCGTTGTACGCGAGGCACGTTGCTCAGCCGCTTCACTCACCGCGTCGCTGTGCTCAAACTCGAGCGCGACGGCAAGCCTGTCGGTCAGCCGCCCGAGCGCCTCACGATATGGATCAAGCGCATCCAGCGTAATGCCCGAAGGCTTCGACGCCACGATCAGTCCGTTCCACTCGAATGGTCCGTGCCACGGCAGAAGCACCGCGGCATCAATGCTTCGAGTGGCCGACACCTGATCGTCGCTTTTGAACGAGGTCTGATTCTCCTCGATGGGTTCGTCGCCGACGCTCTCTTCTGCGGGCAACTCAGTTTGCTCAACCGCAGGTTCCTCAGCGGCCGGAGCGCTCGGAGGCTCCTCAGTTTTATCAGCCGCAGGTTCATCGGCGACGAAAGCGCTTGAAGGTGACTGACCCACGATTACCGAGAGACTGACGACAGCCGGCCGTGCGTGTTCAGACAGCAGCGAGGCGGGCACCGAAGCCGGCAAACCTGAATCCGATGCGGCAACCGCTTCTTGATCCGACGGAGAAAGTACATCCGAGAGGCCCGAATCCACCGAGCGTCCTGCATAAACAGCAAGCACGTGCATCGACATGTACTCACGCAGCAACCTCGCGATGTGCACCGCGACGTCGACAG
>JBGQGO010000002.1:0-36420 GCA_041497455.1 Blastocatellia bacterium
CCGGTTGAACGTGATCGCGAACGTCATCGGCAAGTTCTGCGAGCGCATCTTCACCAGCTTCGAAGGCTCGATCCATCCGAACTTCCCTCACGATCAAGGTGATGTGAAATACCATCAGGGCGCGAGCGGCGTGCGCGAGACTACCGACGGCCGCGAGGTCTCGCTTGTCGTCGTCCCGAATCCGAGTCATCTCGAATTCGTCGATCCGGTCGTCGAAGGAATGGTTCGCGCAAGGCAAGATGTCGACGGCGACCGTTTAAGCAGGCTGGCGGTGTTGCTTCATGGAGATGCGGCGTTCGCGGGCGAGGGGATCGTCGCCGAGACGCTCAACCTTTCGCAACTGCCCGGCTACAAGACCGGCGGCACGATTCATATCATCACCAACAACCAGCTCGGCTTCACCACTCCGCCTGAAGAAGGGCGCTCTTCGACATACAGCACGGACATCGCGAAGATGATTCAAGCGCCGGTCTTTCACGTGAACAGCGACGACGTCGAAGCCGCTTACAACGTGCTTCAGATCGCGTTGGACTACCGGCAGAAGTTTCAGAGGGATGTTGTGATCGACGTGATCGGGTTCCGGCGACTGGGTCACAACGAAGGCGACGAGCCGACCTACACTCAGCCGGTGATGTACCAGCGAATCCGCAAGCATCCGGGAGCGCGTGCTCTCTACGCGAAGAAGCTCGCCGCCGAAGGAGTGATGACCGAAGAGGTAATCGCAACTCTGATGGATGAGCGAAATCGCCGGTATGAAAACGCACAGCTCGGAGCCAAAGCGATCGTCGCAAAGCAGGACACTCAAATCGCGCTACCCGATCACCAGCCCGAACCTGAAACCGTTGACGTGATCGCAACGGGCGTCGAGCAAGAGACGCTTCGCAGGATCGCGCATGCGATCACTACGGTGCCTCGCGGGTTCAATCTGAATCCCAAGATCGTCGGCTTGCTCGCACGGCGCGCGAAGATGGTTGAAGGCGCGGCGGCAGTCGATTGGGGCATGGCTGAAGCCCTGGCGTTTGGTTCCTTGCTGATCGAAGGCACGCCGGTTCGGCTCTCGGGTCAAGACACAGTTCGAGGCACGTTCAGCCATCGGCACGCGGCGTTCACCGACACGCAGACGGGCGTAGAGTGGGCGCCGCTTGCTCAGCTTGCGGACGGCGCGAAGTACGAGATTTACGACAGCCCGTTGTCTGAAGCCGGCGCGTTGGGCTTCGAATACGGTTACAGCGTCGCCGCGCCCGACACGCTGGTGTTGTGGGAAGCTCAGTTCGGCGACTTCATCAACGCCGCGCAAGTGATCGTCGATCAGTTCATCGCATCAGGGGAAGAGAAGTGGAATCAGCCCACCGGCATAGTGTTGTTGTTGCCGCACGGCTACGAAGGCCAGGGCTCGGAGCATTCAAGCGCGAGGATCGAACGCTTCTTGCAGCTTTGCGCGGACGGGAACATGCAGGTCGTGAATTGCACGACTGCGGCTCAGTACTTTCACGTGCTTCGCCGCCAGGCGCAGCAACGGCCTCGAAAACCCCTGGTGATAATTACTCCCAAGAGCCTGCTGCGGTTACCTGACGCTGCGTCTCCTGTTGAGCAATTTTCGCGCGGCGGCTTCCTTCCAGTGATCGGCGATGACTCGGTCGCTGCGGCCTCCGTCACCCGCGTTTTATTGTGCAGCGGCAAGGTCTACTACGATTTGGTCGCCGAGCGTAGGAAGGTTGGCGAGTCGGGGATTGCGATCGTGCGCGTCGAACAGTTCTATCCCTTCCCAAAGAACCTGTTGGTTAAGGAGCTCTCCCGATTCCCGAATGCGGCTGACGTCCGATGGGTTCAAGAGGAGCCTCAAAACATGGGCGAGTGGACTTTTATGGAGCCGCGCTTATTGAAGATGCTCGGCGCGGCGAGGACTCTTCGTTACATCGGCCGCCCGCCGAGCGCGAGCCCCGCGACGGGTTCGCACACGATTCATCAAATGGAGCAGCAGCAATTGGTGAAGCAAGCGTTTTCCGGTGATTAGCCGCCATCGCGTCATCGTCATAGCCACCAATCACTCGACGAAGTTTGACTAGTAGCGTTAGGGTGTAAGGGCATTGACGATCTGAGTTCTAGCTTTCCAATCTTCGGTCGTAGGTGTCTCGAGTCTGAAACAGTGTTAGGTGCTGAAAGGCGAGCAGATGGCTTCACTTCAAGAATTCGGACAAAATGCGCAGAGGCTGGCGCGTAACCCGCTCGGGATCATCGCGCTGTTCATCGTGTTGGTGTATGGCATCGCCGGGTTGGTACTTGGTGTGTCCGCGGGAAAGCTCGACCCGAGCGAGAGGCAGCCACTTGTGTGGTTTCTGGTGGTCTTCCCCGTCGTGGTGCTTGCTGTCTTTTATCGTCTGGTTGCGGCGCATCACGTAAAACTATATGCCCCTAACGACTTCCCCGATGCCGAGGGATTCTTCCGTGCGCTGACGCCGAGTGAGCAGAAGCAACGGCTTGAGCAAGAAATCCGTGAATTTGAATCTGCACCACCCGTGATCGAAGGCGACAGGATCAAAGGCGAGAAGGTAGTCGCCGTTGAGATGGAGGGCACTGGCCTTTTCAAGAGAATGTCCAGGACGCACACTTGGCTACTCGCGGAGGAGTTAGCGTTCAGGGAACTCGAAAGTGAGTTTGGAGCACCCATTCATCGTCAAGTCGCGATTGCGGACTCCGGTGTCGATGGAGTTCTTATTGACAAAGGAACACTCAGAGTTATCGAGATCAAGTTCACAAGGGGCCCGAGTCTCGGGCGCATCGTTGGGCATGCGGCCGACCAACTCAGACGCGTTGCCGAGAAAGTGGGCGGGCGGGCGTCATTCATCCTAGCCGTTGTCGTAGAGGCGATGCCTCTTGAGCGACTGGAAAGCGAGATCGAAAGAGCCCAAGAGCGGTTGTCGAGGTCTTTCCCGATCCCGATAGAATTGCGCGTCTACGACTTCAGCGAACTCAAAGAAAAATATGGTGTCGTCGGAGAGGACTCCTAGCGGCGCGAACCAAACGAGGTTCTCGTGGCAAGTTGAATGCTCATGACGTGCGCGCCCGATTTAGCGTCCGAAATGTCGAGGAGTAACACCGTCAGTTCACGCTTGCGGCTTGAGGTATTATCATCGTCCGCCATACCGCCAGCCATCGATCGTTCTCGCGCACGAACACGAATTTGTCGCGGCCGGTGTCGTTGAAGCGCTCACCGCCCATCTCGTACGCGATCTCGTATGAGCAGGTCGCTAACGCCGTGTCGCCGAAGACGTCAGTCGCGAGAGCCCTTCGCTGGTCTCGGCTTCTTTGTGGCTCGAAAGCCGTGCACTACGTGTAACTAGCGGCGCGGCTTTCGGCGTTTGAGTTTCTGCTTGCGGAGCAGTAGTCGCTCCAAGGTATCGAATATTTCCGGCGTCTCGAGCGCGTCGGCGAATTGCCGAACCCACGATCTAACCCGCGACAGGTCCAGGTCCTCTCGAACATTGAGGATCGTCTCGATATCGACGATGTCTTTCGCCCTTTGAGCTACGGCCTTAGTTACGATGAGGTCTTCGGGCGTCGCTACTTTGACCGTGACCGCATGTACCACAAAGAACTCGGCCCGATCGATTAGTTCCCGCTCGAATGGCAGAGCCCCCAACGACAAATCAATTTCAACGCCGCTGTCCTCGTGCTTGAGCAGAAGCACGCGAACTCTTCTAGCGAAGGCAATCGCATCGCGCTCTCGAAGCGAAAACCCGTGCTCAACGGCAGATTCTATCAGCGCTTCCCACTGGCCGCTGTCAATCCACAGCACCGCATCGATATCCTGAGTAAAGCGCGGCTGCGCGGCCAACGAAACACCAACCCCGCCGATTATCGCATTTGGAACGTTCTCTTCATCGAGCCACGTTACCAACGCAACCAGGGCGCCTGAGAGGGTTGACGATAAGGCATCTTCAGACACCGGCAATCTCTCTTAAGCGATTCCATCGGGCCCAGACTTTCTCTTCGTCGCCGCTCCGCCGGGTCCAGCCCATTTCTCGCCCGAATTGATAAAGCGACTCCAACTCTCGAACTTTTTCTGAAGCAGACTTGCGGCGCTGTTCGGCATCGGTGAATTCGTTGACCACCTTCCACCGTTCCCTGAATAGGCGGGCTTCCTCTTTTGTCATCATGGTCATGTGCACACTCATTCTACAGCGGTTCATTACCGGAAGCGATACCTAGTGCAACTTGCCAGCGACATTCCGGCGACAGCGTTGAACCGGCGGTTCTCAATTTACGCTCTTCGCCTCGGGGATTATCATCGTGCGCCATACGGCCTGCCATCGATCGTTCTCGCGCACGAAGACAAATATGTCGCGGCCAGTGTCGTTGAAGCGCTCACCGCCCATCTCATAAGCGATCTCGTATGAGTAGGTCGCTATCGCCGTATTCCCGAACACGTCAATCCCCGGATTGCTGATCTTGAAATCCAGAATTGCCGCTTGCTTGCAAAAGTCCTCGTAGCTCGCGACACAGGCGTCTCTGCCTTCCGTGCGCTGGGTGAAGTCAGGATGCACCATCACGATGTCTTCGCGGAAGAAGGACGCGAGGTCTTCGGGACCGCCGGGCTTTGCCCACGCGTCGTTCATCCGCTGGACGAGTTGCCAAATCTCTTCCGTGTCTCGTGTTCCGTCAGAAGATGTCATCTATTCACCTCTTTTCGCCTGAGCGTGGGCAAGCGCCGGTTATGTGAGCGTCAGCTTCTTACGAGCTTTGCGTCTTTGCGGGTCTTTGCGTCTTTGCGCGAAACGTCTCTTGCTATGGTTATTTCGCGCAAAGACGCAAAGACCCGCAAAGACGCAAAGAGACGCGCGAAACTGAACGACCTGGACCCCCCGACCAACTCATCCGCGCCCGACTCCCGGCTGTTGCTGAGTCATACAGTGCAACGTCCCGAGACCCCAGACCATATCGACCGCGTGAATCCCAACGACTGGCCGATCGGTGATCAGCTCGCTCAAAATGCCGAGCGCCACGCGATCATTCGGATCATTGAACGTCGGCACCAGCACCGCCGAATTCGCGATGTAAAAGTTAGCATAGCTTGCCGGAAGGCGCTGTCCGTTGAACACGAGCGGCGCAGGCATTGGAATCGGAACAACCTCGAGCTTCGAGCCGTCCTCGAGCCGCATCGACTTCAAGCGATCGAAATTCTCTTCGAGCACTGCGTGGTTGTAGTCGCGCGAGTTCTCCTCGCGGCATATGACGACCGTCCTTGAATTGACGAAGCGGCACACATCATCGACGTGGCCGTGTGTGTCGTCGCCTTGAATACCGCGGCCCAGCCACAGCACGTTGGTTACGCCCAGGTTGTCGCCAAGCGCTGACTCGATGTCGCTACGTGAAAGACCCGGGTTCCGCGCCTGGAGGTTTTGATCGAGCAAGCACTCCTCGGTGGCGATCAATGTTCCGCGTCCGTTGACGTCGATGGCGCCGCCTTCAAGCACTACATCGCGGTTGTTTCGTTGGGCGCGAAAGATTCGGCAGCCCAGCGTTTGGGCCGCGCGTTCGGCCACGCGATCGTCTTTCTTCCAGTCGTCGTACTTCGCCCACGCGTTAAACCGGAAACGCACGATCGCAACTTCCCGCCGCTTAGAGTCGCGCCTGACGAACATAGGACCGAAGTCGCGCGTCCAGCCTCGATTGGTTGGGAAGCGCAAGAACTCGACTTGCGTCGGGTCAACGCCAACTCGTGACAGCACACGCCGCGCTCGAGCTTCGTGAGCCTCCGAGTCGACAATGATGCGAACGATTTCGCCGGGCGCGAGCTGGCGGACTATCTCGCCGTAGACCCAGGGGATGGTTGTGAACTTGCCCGGCCAATCGGTTCGATTGTGGGGCCAGCCAATCCACGTGGCTTCGTGAGGCTCCCACTCGGCGGGCATGCGAAAGCCCATCGAGCTTGGGCTGCTGTCCGCGGCTCGTTCAGTCTTTCGGCTCATTCTTTTTCGTCGAGAAACCGCTGTTCGATCCCAGCGTAAGCGTCAATGCGGCGGTCACGCAAAAAGGGCCAGTTGCGCCGCACTTCTTCGATGCGAGAGAGATCCACTTCGCTGATCAACACCTCTTCGCGATCGGTCGAGCCTTCCGCGATCACCACTCCGAACGGGTCGCACAAAAACGAAGAGCCCCAGAACTCAATCCCAGCGCCGCCGTCGGAAGACTTCTCGTGACCGACTCGATTCACCGCTGCGACATAAACTCCATTAGCGATTGAGTGCGAGCGCTGAATCGTCTGCCACGCGTTACGCTGCGCTGCGCCGTAGATTTCTTTCTCGTGCGGATGCCATCCAATCGCGGTGGGATAGAAGAGAACGTTCGCGCCTCTCAGCGCCGTGAGCCTCGCGCCTTCGGGATACCACTGGTCCCAGCAGATCAGCGTGCCGATCTTACCAACCGGCGTATCGAAAGCGCGAAATCCAAGATCGCCCGGCGTGAAGTAGAACTTCTCGTAGTAAGCGGGATCATCCGGTATGTGCATCTTGCGATAGAGGCCAGCGACTTTGCCTTCGGTGTCGATGATGGCGGCGCTGTTGTGATAGAGCCCGGCCGCCCGGCGTTCAAAGATCGGAGCGATGACCGTGACTTTCTTCTCTCGCGCGACTCTTCCGATTGCCTCGGTCGACGGACCCGGCACAGCCTCGGCGAGATCGAACAGCGCAGCGTCTTCGCGCTGACAGAAGTACTGAGAGCGAAATAGCTCGGGCAAGCAGATGACCTCGGCGCCGAGCCCGGCCGCGTGTTCGACGAATGAGACGGCTCGGGCGAGGTTGTCATCGGAATCGGCCGACGCCGCCATCTGCACGAGGCCGACCTTGAACCTTGGAGCGCTCGACATAGCCGAAAGCTTACACAAGATCGCATTCGGCTCCAAGCTTTGATAGCGCGCGCCAAGTGTTCGTAGTCCGGCCTTCAGGCGGAAGTTCGTAACTCGAGGCTTAACGAGCAAAGGCAGATACAACCTGCCGCCTGAAGGCCGGACTACGAACAAGAAAGCGGCTTGATCACTCGCCGCCCAACCTTTAGGCTATACCTTCTGCTCGAACTACTAATGAACCTTAAAACTCAGAGGAGAAACTGAATGGCAAACGTCACACTCAAAGGCAATCCGGTCAAGCTGGTCGGCAACGAAGTCAAAGTCGGCGACACCGCTCCGGATTTCAGAACACAAAAGAGCGATTTGAGCGATTACAACCTGGGCTCATCAGCCGGCAAGACCCGGATCATTCTCAGCATTCCGTCGCTTGACACTCCGGTCTGCGACGCCGAGACGAAACGCTTCAATGAAGAAGCTTCAAAGGTCCCCGGCGTGGAGATCGTTTGCATAAGCATGGACCTTCCGTTCGCGATGAAGCGATGGTGCGGCGCGGCGGGCGTGGACAAGATTACGACGGCCAGCGATCACCGCGACGGCTCGTTCGGCAAGAACTACGGAGTGTTGATTGAAGGCGGGCCGTTTGATCGCGTGCACGCGCGAGCCGTCTTTGTCGTTGGACCGGATGACAAGTTGAAGTACGTCGAATACGTCAGCGAGATCGCGAATCATCCTGATTACGACGCGGTGCTGGCGGCAGCAAAGTAATGCTGGCTAGAATGAGAGCCTTCGCTCTCAGTGGATCAACCCGCAATCGTGAAGGAGAGAAAATGGACAGGAAACAAATCAAGATCGCATGTCTTTTGGTCATAGCATTGTTGTGCATTGCGCCAGTCGCGCTGGCCTTCAGCACGCCGCCCGAGGTAGGCAAACCCGCTCCGGAATTCACGCTCAAGAGCAACGAAGGCAAGACGGTCAGCCTCAAGGACTACAAAGGCAAATGGGTCGTGCTGTACTTCTACCCGAAGGACTTCACTTCCGGCTGCACGATCGAAGCTCAAAACTTTAAGCGCGACCAGGCGGCCTATGATAAGGCCCACGCGGTCATCCTCGGCGTCAGCGTCGATACCGCGGAATCGCATAAGGATTTCTGCGCCAAAGAGGGACTGACCTTCAAGCTTCTGGCGGACACGGAGATGACGGTCTCCGAAGCATATGGCTCGATGATGGACCGCCCGGGCGTCAAGCTATCGGCTCGCAACACCTTCATCATCGATCCGAAGGGAAACGTCGCGAAGGTATTCATAGGCGTGAAGCCGATGCCACACAGCGAAGAGGTCCTGGCCGCGCTGGCTGAGCTGCAGAAGAAGTAGGTCCGAGTTGGCCGGTTGGGGGTTCGACGCGTTTGGGGCTGTGGTTTCGACGCTAGGGACAATCCCAACGGGATTGCGTCTCACAGCCCAAGGTTGTCGTACTCGGCTACCTTGGGACACGATGTCGCGACCGCCTCAACCCTGAAGGGGTTGTGGCTCGATTGATCGCGAATGACGACCAACCAACCAAACGGTGATAGCGTTGCGTAACGGCTACCGTAAGCCGCCGCAACCCCTTTCGGGGTTGGCGCAAACGACCCACTACGCGTTGGCGTGGCGTTGTTCACCCAGGGTAGCCGAGTACGGCAACCCTGGGCTGAGAGATGCAACCCCAGTTGGGGTTCAACCCAAACTAACACTCAGACCGCTTTCGACAAGTCGCAGCCAGCGTGTGTCAGCGTCCTTCACCGGACGAGCCTGAGAAAGTAGACGCCGCGCATACCGGCTGCGACGATCCGCTCGCCCTCGCGCTGCAACGCGCAACCGAACAACCGCCCGTCTACGTGCAAAGTCGCCAGGCATTTTCCTGATCTGGCGTCCCACGCCTTGAGCGAGTTGTCGGATGAGGCGGAGACGATGATCGAGCCGTCGGCGCTGATCGCGCAGCCACGGACCGCAGATGTATGCCCAGCGAGGGAGCGCAGCTCGGCGCCTGATCTGGCGTCCCACACCTTGAGCGAGTTGTCGGATGAGGCGGAGACGATGATCGAGCCGTCGGCGCTGATCGCGCAGCCCCAGACCCCAGACGTATGCCCCGTGAGCGTGCGGACCAGCGCAGGGTCCGGGAGGTCCGGAAGTGGGTGTACGGCTTCAACGAACGGCCGGCGAAGAATGCGCGCTAGCTTCTCAACAAGCGGAGCGAACACCTCGACGTGTTGCAGGCGACTGAGCAGCGTGGCTTCGGCTGCATCGCGATCATTACAACGATCCAGTACGTGACCTGACTGAACAAAGCTGCGCCGCAGCGTCCGCTGCGTGGGATCATCAAGCGCGATTCTCTCTGCTGCCAGGAGGTCGCCTTCCACGACGAGCGCTTTCCGCGCCAGCGTCTTCGCTGCCAGGTAACGCAGGTCCTTAACCGTAGCGATTAACTCGTCTGCGCGGCCGGCTGAGATCAGGTGATCGGCGAGATGGTCCCATAGATAAGGCTCGTTAAGATCCAGGTCAGCCCATGGGCTCGCGCTGGCGTCAGACGCTCGGTTGCCGCTCGATGGCTGGTGAGATTCGAGAAGCGCGTTGTGTGCTGCGGCGAGACTCTCGCCTTGCTCTCCGATCAAGTAACCACGCACAACGTCATGAAGCCGTATTACGCGCCCATTCGGATCGAACCGCTGCAACAGCGAAAGCCGGTCGAGCCGCTCGCACAGTGCTTCGGTGTCGAAGTCGTCGAGCCTGCCAGTCCTTCCCCACAGTTTTGTGAGCGTGACGAGCGGAACGTCTATGTCCTCGGGGAAGACCGCCAAATCGGCGTAGCGCGCCTGTTCGTTCGGATCCAACAACTCGATCGACACGCCCAGGCACTTGCGCACTGCTTGCTCGCGAGCCTGCGGGTCGCGCGCGTCGAAGGTCGTGAGCCCGCGTTTGTCGAGCGAAGTGTTCACCCACTCAATCGCTCTGGTGAACGGTTGGTGCAGGACTTCAACTCGATGCCTCAGGGCGCGGTTGGCGAGCTCGATCAGCAAGGGCCATTCGCCCAGCCGCTTCGCAAGCTCGCGCAGATCGGTCTCGCACTCCGGTGGCAGACCGGAACCGAGCAACGCAACGGCTTCGTCTCGGCGCATCGCGTCTACATCGACTCGCTTGGAACCGCGAGGCAGCACGTCCACGAGCCGAGTCGTGATCAAACGAGCGCCGCGTCCGACGCCTTGAGTGAACGGAGTGAGGTGTACTGAATCCCACACGTCGTCGATCACCAGCAGCGCGTTGCGGTCGGCCAGCAACTCGCGCAGCCGCGCGGTAGCCGCGTTGACATCGGAAAAGCCTGGGCGCTCGCCTGTGAGTACTTCGATCAGGTCGATGACGCGGCGGGTGAGATCGCCGGGGCTCTCGCCGAGCGTCACCCAGAGGATTCCGCCATCGAAAGCGTTTTGAACGTCTTCGTCGTGACAAAGCGCTTTGGCGAGAGTCGTCTTGCCGTAGCCGCCCGCTCCTCGCAACGCCGCGGTGATCGCGACCGGATCGCCGCTCTCGCGGTCGAGCAGAAGCGAGAGCAGTTGATTGAACTCGCCGGGACGAGGAACGAAATCCGGCGGGAGTGGTTCAGCCATGAAGGGCACTCGCGGTTCTTCGCAGCGAGTCTTCAGGTCGTTGAGGAACTTCTCCAGTTGCAGCGGCTCATCCAGATCATAGAAGTGCTTCTCGCTCATCCATCGCGGCATCGAGCCGAAGTTGAGGCCGGGCGCGCCCTTGATCGGGTAGACGCACACGCCCTGCTGACGCGCGTATTGCCACTCCTTGCGGACGAACTCGGACTTCAGGGCGTTGGGTGTAATTATCAGCGCCATGAACTCGACGTGATCGAGTGCATCGGTGATCTGAAGCCACCAATCGCGACCGCCTTCCAGTGCGATGACGTCTTGCCAGAGCGAAAAGCCTTCGTTCTCGAGGCGCGCGCGCAGCTCTCCGGCGAAGCTTTTCCCATCGCTGCGAGCGTACGAGATGAAGACGCCCTCGCGCGGCTGGCTTTGTTTGGCTTTAGTCCTGTCAGGCATCGGTGGAGACATCTGGCTCGACGCTATTGCGAAAGTTAACTAAGGCAGTATACCGATACTCCTAGCGACTTGTACCGGCATTTCGGTAGCGATCAAGTCGGCAAGAAATCCGTGCAAACCCGTCGCATCCGCTTCATCAGTGGTCTATGCGTTTGGAAGAACATGTTTGGTAGTGCCCGATAGACCACGGATAACACTGATCCGACGGATTTGCACGGATACCACATCCTGACTTCTTCTAATGTTTGTTTTCTAGAACAGAACTCGTCATCGAGGATACGCCACCATCGCGCAGGCATCCAATACGTAGATCACGATTCGCCCCGGCCCTACTCAAGTTCGATCTCTTCAGCCTTACTTCGAAGCACTTCTTCGGTGGATACTCCCAGGTGCGCGTACTTGCCCCGAACGCTGCGAACCAGTTCCACGCGTTGCTCCCGCTCTAGCGCTTCGAGAAGTCTTTGACGCTCTTCGGCTGTCAGCGACTTCACTTTTTCAATGATTGTTTCGACAACCGAGTTCGCCATGACCTTTGCTGATTTCGTAAGTCTTCGCCGCGATTTTACCACAAGCAAACCGCACTGAGCTTAGCTCGGCGAGGCGTTGGCGCCAACAAGCAGAGAGCAAACGAGGCGCTTTGGAAGTTCGTTTCCTTGAGAGCCTTGTGTATAATGCGAGCACGCAGCCGCGAGCTTGAGGGACACCTTATGAGCACCACAAAAGAAGAAGCAATCAACCTGATAACCCGGCTACCGGACGAAGCTAGCTGGGACGACATCATGTACGAGATGTACGTAAAGAAGAAAATTGAGTTGGGCATCAAGGCAGCCGACGAAGGCCGCGTGGTCCCGCACGAGGAAGTAAAGAGGATGTTCTCAGTTGAATGAAGCTCTTCTGGGCCGAGTCCTTTAAGTCTTTGCGGACCTTGGCGTCTTTGCGCGAAACCCTCTAACGCGATGTTAGACATTGAGGAAGCAGTGTTTCGCGCAAAGACGCCAAGGTCCGCGAAGACGCAAAGCTCTAAGAGAATGTGAGAGAAACATCTATCGCAGCATACCGCATCATCTACCGAATCGTTGGCGAGCGAGTCGATGTGCTCGCGGTCATCCACGGCAGCCGAGATCTCTGGGGCCAAGAACCCAAGCCTTGGGAGATCGCGTAGGCGCCGGCTCAGAGCGTGAGAGCTGGAAGGCCTGCCTTGGCTAGCTGCTCATTGAGCGCCTTTACGTCCTTGTCTTTCAGTTCACTCCAACGCGACAACACTCCGGCAAGCGCCTGTTGCGCCTGCTCGGACGCGGCGATTGCCTGAGTCGTTGGCGTCACGTCGGCCCCTTCGACTAATCCCATAAGTCCCAGTAGCTCGCCGCTCACTCGCGAGAGGCTTGGCTCGCTCGATCCGCCGGCCGCGCCACCGCCGCCTCCGCGACCGCCGCCCGCTCCTTCAAGCGCAGCAGCTTTTCTCTCTAGCGCGGTGATCGCATCCGCCGGCGCGCCTGCTCGATCACGCAAGCTCCGGAGTTGCGTTCTGAGCTTGCGAACTTGCTCGATCGCTTCGCGAGCTTGCTTCATCCCGTCATAACATCGCATCGCAATCGCATGCTGCTGAGCCAGGCCGTCCGGCGGAGTCTTCACCCGAGGATCCATCTTCACCGTCAGCGGCTGTGCGTAGCTTCGACCGTTCACCGTCAGCCTCACGGTGTAGTTGCCTGGCAGCACCCACGGCCCGAGCGGATGACGCTCGGTGTCGCCATAGATCGCCGCGATGGGAAACTGGGCCGGCGAACCCTCGGGACGCGGATAGTGCAGGTTCCACACAAAGCGTTGCATGCCCGCTTTAGTCGAGAGGATTTGCGATGGGCGAATCCAGTAGGTCGGGATGTTGACTTCCTTTCCGATCGCCTCGATGTCGTCCCGCTTATCGGCGCTCGAAAAACGAGCCACCAGTTTGTTCGATGAGTCGGATATCTCGAGCACGACCGGACTACCTGCCGCCGACTTCAGATAGTAGTTTAAGATCGCGCCGTCGGGTGGGTTCTTGCCTGCGGGTTCTTCAGGAGGCAGCGGCGTGTCGGTGTTCATATTCCACCGAACGCGATAAGCCAGTTGCGGCTTGAAGAGGAAGGCTTCCGCCGCGGCGACCTGTTCGCTGATCTGCCGAAGTACCGTGATGTCATCGAGTATCCAGAACGACCGGCCGTGGGTTCCGACTACTATGTCATCGTCTTTGATCACCAAGTCGCGAATGGAGCTTGCGGGCATGTTCAGTCGCAGCGGCTGCCAGTTGTCGCCGTCGTTGAATGAGACATAGACGGCTCGCTCGCTTCCGCAGAAGAGCAGCCCGCGCCGGACTGGATCCTCGCGCACGACGTTTATTGGTCCGCTGTCACCGAGACCATTCACGATCTCCTTCCACGTCTTGCCGCCGTCGTGAGTGCGATAGATGTGCGGCCGTTGATCGTCGAGCCGGATTCGATTCACCGCAGCGTAAGCCGTGTTTGCGTCGAATCGGCCGGCGTCCATGATCGAGATCTTGCTCCACGATGTTATTCCGGGCGGAGTCACGTTGCTCCAGCTCTTGCCGCTATCGCGAGTGATGTGAATCAAGCCGTCGTCGGTTCCGGCCCAGATCACGTTCACGTCCTTGTAGGAAGGCGCGACGGTGTAGATGACTCCGCGCCGCGGCTGCTTAGCCATCTCAGGCGTGCGGTAGACGCCGATGCTTTCGGGAACGTCAGGTTGTTCCCGCGAGAGATCAGGGCTGATGATGTCCCAACTGTTTCCGCCGCTGGTCGTTTTGAACAGCACGTTGCCAGCGAAGTAGAGAACGCGCGGATCGACTGGCGAGAAGATCACCGGCGCAGTGCGTAGGAAACGATACTTGCCGCTGCGAGTCCCTTCGGGCGAGATGTTCTGCACTTGACCGGTGCTCCAATCGAAGCGAGTGATCTTGCCGCCGTAGATGATGTTCGGGTTCAGCGGATCAGGCGCGACGTAGCCGTATTCTTCAACGCCGACCGGATGCCACTCGCGAAACGTGATCTGGCCGTCGTTGCCTCGGCTCGCGATTCCAACAGAGCCGCTCTCTTGTTGTCCGCCGTAAATCCAATAAGGAAATCGGTTGTCGGTGATGACGTGATAGAACTGAGCGGTCGGCTGGTTGTACCACGAGCTCCAGGTTTGTCCGCCGTTGACGGTGACGATCGCGCCCTGATCGCTTGCGAGCAGGATGATCCGCGGGTTGTCCGGGTTGATCCAGACGGTGTGATAGTCATCTCCACCGGGCGCTCCGCGAAACCCAGTCCAGGTTTGTCCCGCATCGGTCGAACGCCAGGTCACGACGTTGGCGCTGTAAACGATATCGGGGTTCTTCGGATCGACCTTCACTTCGGCGAAGTCGCTGCCTCGCCCCCAGGGCCGGGGATCGGTGCTCACGCGCATCCAGCCCTCGCCCGCGTCGTCCGATCGGTAGACTCCTCCGAGTTGCGGAGAAGCATCAACCGTCGCGTACATCCGCTTCGGGTCGCTTGGCGCAACGCAGAAGCCGATTCGTCCTAAGCCTTGTTCGAAGGTCGGGAGCCCTTTCGTAAGCTTTCGCCATGTGGCGCCGCCGTCAGTTGACTTGAAGAGTCCGCTTTCCGGTCCTTGCCACGCGCCGTTCTCCCACGGGCCTTGCCGCCCGGCCCACAGATCAGCGTAGACGGTCTGCGAGTTCGAAGGATCGAATGCGAGCGCGATCGCTCCGGTGTTTTCGTCTTTGTAGAGGACCTTCTGAAAAGTCTCGCCGCCATCGGTCGAGCGAAACACGCCGCGTTCTTCATTAGGTCCGTAAGGATGCCCGAGCACGGCTACGAACAGGCGATTCGCATCGCGCGGATCGACTATGATTGCGCCGATCTGTTGACCGTCACGCAGGCCGAGATGCTTCCACGTTTTTCCGGCATCGGTCGACTTGTACATGCCGTCGCCGGTCGCGAGATCAGGCCGCTGCAAGCCTTCGCCGCAACCGACGTAGACGATCTCAGGATTGGATGGAGCGACCGCAAGCGCGCCTATGGAACCAGTCGGCTGATCATCAAAGATGGGCTTCCACGTATGGCCGTAGTCGTTAGTCTTCCACACGCCGCCGTTGTTGACGCCGATGTAAAAGACGTTGGGTTGTCCCGGCACTCCAGTGGCGCCGACGGTTCGGCCTCCTCGATGAGGGCCGATGCATCGCCAACGGAGGTCCTGGTAGAGGTTAGGGTTGAACTGCTGAGCTGTCGCGGACGACAGAAGCCCGAAGACCAGAGCCAAAGCACAGACGGGCAGAACAATTTTGCGGCGTGCGCTCACGTTTCACCTCCCGGTAAGACAGCTTGGAGAATTGTTCCTGAGAGCAGCTACGATACTCGCGTCGGATGGCGGGTGACAAGCTTATCAGCGGTCGGCAACGTGAGAGCCGTCTGCGGTTGCCTTCACTTTTTCATAGCACTCAAGTCAGAGCGGAATCGGGGAACTTGGTACTCACTGGCGCAGCTTCATCCGGAGTAACCTCGCTGGGGAGCAACGAAGAGTAATCGCGGACCTCAAGGTTCATTCGGTCGATCTCCGCAAGGTAGCCTTCCGCTGAGAGTCTGTAGTTGGTTGGATTCTTCTCCACCTGACGCAGTCGGGCGACTTGTTGGTAGAAACTTTCGATGCGTTTCATTGTCACCTTGAGCTCTTCATCGTTGCTAATCACGGCCAATCACCTCGACGATCCTACGACGGGATCGATCCTCTAGAGCCGATCGGCCGCTCGAGGCTTCGTCTTTGATACTTTCGACAATGCCTGTTTGAACTTCTTGCGACTTCCGCGCGCGGCGCGGACTTGCACGACATCCTCGGCCTGCAAGGCGGTCGCCGATGTGAGGGCCTTCTGTAAGGCTTGCGGCACCTCGATTGGGAAGAAGCGACTCGCGGAATATCCATAGTCCTCGCCGCTCTCATCGATCACACGTATGTACCCGTGGGAGGCGGCCTCATCGTCAGGAATCACGCGATAAAGTTTTCCCGCCAATAGTGACGCTTCATAGCCTCTATTGTTGATGCAGACCGCGAAGCAGCTTTCGTGTTTGCTTCTTTTCATAACAGCCGCGACTTAGTCCGACGTTACCGCCATTTCGAGCGGCGCTTCGAGCTTAAGGTTGATGAGCTGATTCAACGACACGCTCTGTTGCGCGGCCTCGATCGCAAGATAGCGGTGCAAGTAACCCGGCATTCGCACGTTGAGCCGGCCGCTGAACGAACGTTTGCCGAGCGGCTGCGGTATCGGCTCTTTGGACGCGGCCATGTCCTTCAAGACCACCTTGACTACCTGCTGAATTGAACGCAGCGCAGCCTCCTGCGAATCGCCGTGGGCTGCAAGTGACGGGAACTCGGCCACCCGCGCGACATAGGCCTCGTCGTCTTCCGACCAGCCGACCGTGTACAGATAGTGTTCTGCCGCCGGGCGCGAGCGCCTGTCCGGCTTGTTGCGTGCGGTTGTGATCTTTTTTTTCATCGTTGTTCCCCTAACTCACCGCTTGGTCCTTCAGTCGCCGAAGGCAGCGGAGTACCTGGCGGACCTGATAGGGCTTCGCACTTCCTTTGTCCACTTGCAAGTTAATTCTCGGGTCGCCGGTCCATCTCGGACACTCTCTGTCGGTGTTCGAGGCAGGCCGCAGACTAAAGTCTACGCTACATCCGGCTTCACTTCCGCCTCGGTCACCACGAAGACGGTTGATGTGAGCGGGTAAGGCTGGCTCTCGCAGTCCTGCTGGATCTGGGCCCGAACCATCGTTTGAAACGCTTCTGGATTCGACCGCGACCACATGATAAGGAAGTCGCGATTGGGGACCGCCGCGTAGCAAGGCTCACCCAGATGCCCGACCGCCAGCTTCCGCATCGCCGGGAGCAGCAGCCGCACGGCGTCATAGCCGTCTCCAGTCTGAATTGCGAGCAAGCGCTGCGGCGCTTCGGTGGCGTGAATCTCAATTCCGGCCGATGCCTGCTCGAGATTCGAGAGCGCTTGCTCGTAGGCCAGCTCCTCGGTGACTTTCCAGCGCTCGAGATTCGCAGGCGACACATATGAGTACGCGTGCGTCAGATCAATCGCTATCGCGACTACGACATCACCGGCGAATGGAAAGGTGATCACCGGCGCGCGCAGGGTGTGTTCGGTTCGCATGAGCTGGAGCCGGAGTTTGCCGCGCCCTTCTTCCCATTCGAGCGCGCTTGCGTCCTGGGTGACGTGCAGGGCCTCGAGTATGCGCCAGACGTGCTCGCGAATATGGGCGTCGCGCTCCTCGGGCTCAAACTGTTTCTCCTTGTGAAGCGCATAGAGGTTCCGGAGTCCGAGCTCGGCCTGGCCGTGCTTGATGAGGAAGGGGTCGGGCGAACCCTCGAACTCCTCATCCGGGAAGGTTGTCTCAAGTAGCCCAAGTACGTGTCGTTGGTATTGTTCGGGAGTCACCTTGAATCCTACTCTATCGGCTCTACTATTACCGCAGTCCCGTATGCCAGGACCTCGGTCACGCCGTTCATGATCTCGTTCGCGTCGTAGCGCATGCCGATCACTGCGTTAGCGCCGATTTCGCTCGCGTGCTGAACCATTATCTCGAATGCTTCGGCGCGAGCGACTTCGCACAGCTTGGTGAACGCGGTGATGTTGCCGCCTACTATCGTGTGCAGCGTTCCGCCAATCGTTCCGAAGATCGAGCGCGAACGCACGGTGATGCCTCGCACGACACCGAACGTCCGAACTATCCGAAAGCCATCGAGCGTGAACGCCGTGGTCACCATGTGTTGCGAGAGCGTGTACCTCTGCGAAACCGCATAGGGCGCGTTTGCGCTCACGCTCTCCTTCGCCTGTTCCAACTCGTCGAGTTTGTCTTTCATTAGTTAGTCGCATCCTCCGTTGCGCGTGAAGATCGCCGATGCGCGGACGGCGGAAAAGATAAAGCTTGAAATGAGAATGTGCAAGAGGAGCAAGGATGGAGACGTACGTCGCGTGCTGACATATTGTCTAGAAGTCTATAGGCTCGACCCACCCCGTTCAAACCCCGTGCTCTTTCTCAAATACCCCCGACGGCAGAAGATGTGAAGCAATTCAGAATTCGGCGAATTCTCGCATGCGGATTCAACAAGTTACGGTGACGGATTCTGATTCTTTCACAGCTTCGGCAGTTGGGGGATTCGTTCAAGTACAGCCTACAAACGAAGCCGCACTGCTCTTTCTCAAATACCCCCAACGGCAGTTGGGGGTATTCTAGGAGCGACGGCGGGTGTACTGGGATTCGTGAACCTTGGAGTCTTCGTGAGTTCATCGACTCCAAACCACATGCAAAGACGCGCCGATTGTGGTTGAATCTAGGAACAGCAGAATCAAGGCGGCTGCTTAAGATTCAAATCCTGGCCTGCCCGGAGCCCAACGCGCGTTTGCACTTTGGCTAGGAACCAAAGGGATCTTGAAAAAAGTTTAATAGTACTCAGGGGGAACTACTCAAACGCTGATGGATCGCACGAAATAGAAAGGACCCCCCCCGGTTCCTCGTGTGTTTTCGTGGCCATTTCTTGATTGGAGGAACAACAATGCCAGAGGTAACAGGTCACGTACCCGGATCGTTTTGTTGGATTGAGCTCAACACCAGCGATTCGGCTGCGGCAAAGGAGTTTTATTGCGCTTTGTTTGATTGGGAGGCGGAGGACACGCCGGCAGGTCCGGATATGGTCTACACGATGCTCAAGATTCGCGGCCTCGAAATTGGGGCAATGTGCAATCTGCAGCCGGAACAGAAAGCTCACGGCGTACCGCCGCACTGGATGTCCTATGTTGCGGTCGAGAGCGCCGGCGACGCGGCAACGAAGGCAGCTTCGCTTGGAGGCACTGTGATGGCCGGCGCATTCGACGTTATGGATGTTGGACGAATGGCAATCGTTCAGGACCCGCAAGGCGCTACCTTCTGCGTGTGGCAGGCGAAGGCGCACATTGGCGTGAAGCTTGTCGGCGAGAACGGCACGTTTGGATGGGACGAGCTTTGGACGACCGATCGGAAGAAGGCCACCGAGTTCTACACTGGGCTCTTCGGTTGGGGCGCCAAAGAAGGCGACATGGGCGGACTGGGAGTCTACACCGAGTGGCAAAACGGCGGTCAGTCGATCGGGGGCATGATGGAGATCGCCCCTGACATGGGACCGGTCCCGCCGAACTGGCTTCCTTATTTCATGGTCGAGGACTGCGATGCGACGGCAGGAAAAGCCGGTGCGTCAGGCGGTAAGATATCTGTACCGCCGACCGACATCCCGAACGTTGGACGCTTCTCAGTGATTGCCGACCCGCAAGGCGCGATGTTCGCGATCGTCAAGCTAACGGGCCACGCGCAGTAGTTGAAGGAGAGTTCGGAGTTCAAGCTTTAGCTTGTCCCTGGCGATCGTGGACAAGCTAAAGCTTGAACTCCGAACTTCCAGCCTATAATCGGCCCCCGTGACGATGCCTGACGGTCCAGAGGCGAATGAGTTTTCTACTCACTCCTTATTCGGTAGGTGTAATCTGAGCCAACACGCAGGAAATATAGCGGCCCAGTACGTCCGGCGTCTCGGGCGCGATGACTGGCATCTATTTCATTCGTTCCCAGGAAGTAATCTCCGGTTTCAGGAATGATCGCTACGATCTCTCCGGTATGCTCTGGCTCAAGAATCGCTGCTAGTTTGTCTCGATAGATCTGCTTCGCGCGCTCGACGAACTGCTCGATTTCTTGCTGGCTCCATTGTACGGTGCTTGTTGACATCTGTGCGAATGTTAGCCCGCGGCGAGCTAAATAACAACAAACTTCACGATTGCTCGTCGCGCGCTCGCGGACTACCGCGAGCGCGCCTCAGGGAACTATTTCTGCGAAGTGGCCGCGTCCACCGCACCACCCTTGCCTCTCCTGCTGTGCTTGTCGAACCACGCCATCAGATAAAGCTGCTGTAGCAACTGATGCGATGGCCGGCGCCAGCCGTGATACTCATCCGGCATTCGCACCAGGAGCGTCTCCTTCTTCAGAATCTTCAACGCGCGATAGAACTCTTCGCTCTGCCGGATCGGCGTTCGCAAGTCAGCCTCCCCGGTCATCACCATCGTCGGCGTCTTTACGTTAGCGACATAGTGCAGCGGCGAACGCACCGCGTACTGCATCGGGTCTTCCCACGGATACTTTTCGAACTGGTTGTACCAGTTCGGGCCGTCCGTAGTCCCGACGAACGAATGCCAGTTGATCACCGGCCTCATCGAAACTGCAGCGGCAAAGCGATCCGTGTGACCGACTATCCACGCCGTCAACACGCCGCCGCCGCTGCCACCGCAAACGAACAGGTTCTTGTCGTCTATCCAACCTTTCGCCACGGCCGCATCGACGCCAGCCATCAAATCGTCGTAGTCCTTGCCCGGATACGAATACTGAATCCCGTTGACGAAGTCCTGGCCGTAGCCGGTCGAGCCTCGGGGATTGAGGAACAACACTCCGTAGCCGTTCGCCGCAAAGTTCTGGAACGACCAACTGAATGCCACCGAATACATCGACCACGGCCCGCCGTGAATCCACAACACCATCGGATACTTCTTAGCCGGATCGAAATCGGCGGGCTTGATCAACCACCCTTGCACCTTCAACCCGTCCTTGGAGTTGAACCAAAGCTCTTCAGCATCGCCCAGCTTCACGCCTGCGAGCACGTCTTCGTTGACGTCCACGAGGTGCTTCATCTTTGCCGCGTCCTTCACGTTGAAGGTCACCAGCGTGCCGGGCTCTTTAAAGCTCGACCGGACCGCCGCGACCTGTCCGTTGTTGGCCATCGAGTAGCCTTCAAGGACGTGAACGCCATCGGTGATCTTTCGAACTTTTCCATCAACCGGCGCGAAGTAGATATGCGATGAGCCCGACTCTTCCATGTCGTAATACACGCCCGATCCATCGGACGCCCATCGGATGCCGCGCGGGGAGCTTGGAAGCCCGCCGGCCCAAAGCTTTTTGTTGCCTCCCGCGTTGTCCATCAGGTAGAGGCTCGCAACGTGATTGGTGTAGTTCTTCTCATCGTAGCCGGTGTACGCGATCCATCGGCCATCGGGCGAAACCTGCGGGCCGCCGTCGGGACCCTTGCGGTCGGTTAGCGGTTTGACCTCGAGAGTCTTCAGATCGACCGCGTAGATTTCGCTGTCGCCCCGCAAGTACTCGGCGTCGGGCTTTCGAATCGCCGAGACGTAGATCGTCTTTCCATCAGCGGACCATTCGGGATTGTTGTGATTGTATTTGCCCGAGGTGATCTGGCGAGGCGTTCCTCCGAGCACCGAGTCGAGCGTGTACACCTGCGTGTTGCCCATCGGCAGCGGACCTCGTCCGTCGGCCGCCCACGCTAGGCGATTGACTATGACGGCGGGTTTCGCCCACTGCGCGTTGCGCGGGCGCTCAGGCAACTTGACCGCGAGGATCGGGTCATTGTCGGGCTCGAAAGCGTTGAAGGCGATCCACTTGCTATCGGGCGACCAGTTGATCGCGGACGGCGCCTGTTCGAGATGGGTGAGTTGAGCTGCCTCGCGCGTATCGACCCACAACACGTGGAGCTGATTCGTGCCATCGCGATCCGACATGAACGCGATGCGCTTGCCGTCCGGAGACCAGACCGGCTGACTGTCTCGCCAATTGCCGCTGGTCAATTCGCGAACGCGATTGCCATCCACGTCAACGATCCATAAGTTGCTCACGCGTTCGTCTTTGACCTTGTCGACCCACGAGCGAGTGAACACGATCTGCTTGCCGTCGGGAGAAATCGCGGGACCCGCGACGCTCTCCATGTTCATGAAGGTTTCTTTGTCGAGCGTGCCTTTCTTCGACTGAGCGAAGACGCTCAAGGACAGTGAAACCAGAAACAGCCCCATCAACGTGGAGCGAAAAAGTTTTGTGATCATTATGGCGCCTCCTGCGCGACCCTTAAAGAACAGATCGAGTCTGCTGCTTTGAATCCGTTGTGTGAGTGATTGCCCTTGCCTTCCACTGCGGCGACGCCACAATATTGCGTCGCCGGGTTAGAGTCAAGCCGTAGGTATGAGGGACGGGTTGGAGGTTCTTTATTGTCCAGCAGCCGAAAAATCCACAAGGGCGTAGATTTCGCTCAACTTGATCCTGCACGGGATTGTCACGAGTTCGATCTCACTTTCAATACCTTCGATATCAGAGCGCAACCAACTGCCATCCGCCTGCCGCACGTAATGAGTAACGTAAGGCCTGTCCTGCGCCACCAGCAGGTATTCCTCGAAGCTGTCGATTGATTGGTAGGAAAGAAACTTCTTTCCTCTGTCGTAGGCTTCAGTCGACTCGGAGAGTATCTCGACTATCAGACGCGGGTTGACCAGCACATCGAGTCCCTGGATGCTCTCAATCACAGGCTCTCCGCAGACCACCACGACGTCGGCGTAACGATAGGGCGGCGCCTTCGGCACTTTGATCCGCATGTCCGCCGGTAACACTTCGCATCCGCGGCCCGCAAGCTTGTTCGTAAGCGATGTCGTCAGATTCCTTGCGATGCGATTACGGGTGAGAGTGCCGCCGCTCATTGTGACGACCATGCCATCGAAATACTCCCACCGCGCCTCGGAGTTCTTATCGAATTCGATGTACTCTTCCAGAGTGAATCGCTCTTTCGGATTCGCAGCCATCTTGTCCTCCAAAATCAGAACTCAAACTTGAGTCGAGGCTTAGCGTTATGGCTAGATTCTAACACAGCGTAAGGGTTCGGGACTTCGAGAGAAGATCATTCCTCATCCGCTGCGTCGGATCGACATAGTCAGCGGTGATTCATCATCAGAAACGACAATACCCTCACTAATACCCTTACGTAGAGGTAATACCCTTACTCAAGCGCTTGCCTATTTTGATCGACGCAATCGTCTAGTAGCCATCCGTCGATGGGAGGCTTTACTCCTGCTGTGAGGCTTAGCCGCGCGCACTCTTCTTACGACGAGACCAGCGGGCCGCCGGACCCTTTCCGATGCACTCCAATTCCCCACCCTCTTTCATCTTGACATCAAGGCCCGTATCCACTCGCGCCCGACTCCTGGGCATTGCACGCTCATGTTGGCCAGCCGAGACTCTCCCGTCTGAGCGCGTATGGCGCTCGAATGAATCGAGCAACGCAATTCTACGCTCCCTCATCCCTTATATTCCATCAATTAGAACCCTATTCTTATCACATCAAGCTTTCGTGATGTGATTATCTTATCAACTTCGAATGATCTCCCATTTGGCATTCGGGCCACGGCCCAGAGACCTGATTCTTCCATCGCGTCTCAGGTCCGCCAGTGCGCGCTGTAGCGTGGGGTAGCTGACCCCGGGGCACACACGCCTGAGTTCGTCGATACTAAAGCGTCCCGTCATCCGCCCGATGGCATCCCGGACCATCTCTCGTTTAGCGCCGCGCGCAGAGGTGATTGTACCGACCCTCACCTCGAACTCCTTGTAGCCTGCGGTCAGCATACCCACGAAGTAGTTCCACCACGGGCGCAGATCGTGCTCACCCTCATGCCAACCACGCGAGCTCTTGAGAAGCGCTTCATAGTAGGTCTCTTTGCTCTCTTCGACGATTCGCTCGAGGCTGATGTAGCGGCCTACCTCGTAACCAGCTTGATACAGAAGCAACAGTGTTAGCAATCGACCGATACGCCCGTTGCCGTCCGCGAAGGGATGAACACATTCGAAATCGAGAATGAAGGACGCTATCAGAAGCAGCGGGTCCGTCTGTGGACTGTCCATTGACTGATTGAACAACGAAAGTGATTTCTCCATGAACTTCGGCGTAGCAACTGATGAGACTGGAAGGAATCGCACGACCTGGCGGCCGTCAGGGAGGACTTCAAGGATTGCGTTGTCTTTCGCCTTCCAGTCTCCTCCTGCTTCGGCTGTGAAACGATACATTGAACGATGCCAGCTACGGATCAGGTCTGTGGACAACGTCAGCTTGTCGGAGTTGGCATGGACTGCTGCGAGGACGTCTCGGTACCCAGCCACCTCTTGCTCGGAGCGGTCCCTTGGAGTGACCTTCTCTTTTACGAGTGCTTCAATCCTGTTCGCTGCAACGGTAATGCCCTCGATGCGATTGGAAGACTCAACGCTCTGAACCATTGCGACTTGGCGCAAAGTCTCCAGCACCTCCGGCGATTGTTCGGAGTATAAGACCTGGCGTCCACGAAACTCCCCAAGTGAGCGCATCGCCATCAGAAGCGAATGGGATATGGGCGTGTCGAAAAGATAACCGTGCTCGAAAGATCTCATCCCTTCTCCTTAGAAAGAGTTCGTAGTCCGGCCTTTAGGCGGAAGTTTGTACCTGGTCACAGTCCGTCCATTCTGCTACAAACTTCCGCCTAAAGGCCGTACTACGAACTTGTATAGGGCGTGGCGCTTCGCGTACCTACCTCGGCTCTATCAGTGTTCATTGCAAATCAGTACGAGAGAGTCTCGCTGCTTACGCTGGGCGGCTCAGGTACGAACGAAGCGGAGGTGCGATTGCTCTTCGCACCAGCGCGTTCTTCGCTTTCCATTCTGAAGCTGAATCCATCTCGACCAGAAATCGAACTCCTCCTGATTCCAGCGTCGCGATCGGAACTCCGTCGCGATAAAGAATCCGGTTTGCCGCGAACGCCGAAACTCGATCGCCCGGAGTGATGATGCCAACCAGGTTCAGAGGATCGGCGGCGCTCACGCTGACCAGCGTGCCTTCTCCCGGCGTACGGCGCATCGCGCGCAGCATCCCGACCGCTTCAGGAAGCGCAAACTGTTCGCCGGAGAAACCCGATATGAAGCGGCCCCCGCGAATCTCGCCTCGCGCTTCCAGACGGCGATAGGTCTTCAACAACTCGCGCCAGGGCAGCGCTACGTCTTCGCGATCCAGCACTCGCTTAAAAACAACTCCGTATCTCCGTAGCAGAATTCGAGCGATCTTCTCGACCGCCTCGCGATCGTATGAGACGCGGCCGTTCGAAGCCTTCGCTTCGCGTGAGAGCAGCGACCAACGGCCGGCGTTCGCCATTTCGTAGACTGCCTCGCGGCGCTTGCGCTTCATCGCCGAGTTGGTTCGCTTGTTCGAAGGAGTGAGCAGCGCGCGAAGCCCCGTGAAACTATCAGCAGTCACCAGCCCGCACGCGACCAATTCGCCCAGAGCGTCTTCGATCTGTGTTCCCAGCAGCGAAACCCCATCAAGCAGATCCGTAAAGAACGACGCGCCGCGTTTCACGAGATATTCATGGACCGACGCGGCAGCCGAAGTGAGATTGATCTCTTCAACGGCTGGCTGCGTGAACAGCGGCGCCCACAGGGAGAGACTCTTTCTATTTAGCAACGCGATCGGCGTTGTCCGCACAGGGCCCGATGATTTCAAGCGCTCGGGACCGGGCTTTGGAGTCGTCAGCCGCGCCCACATCACTCTTCCCGACAAGCACAGCGAATCGAGCGCGACCGGATCATAGTCTGTCACGCGAGATGGGAATATCTCGCCTTCCCACGC
Source organism: Blastocatellia bacterium (assembly GCA_041497455.1). Lineage (GTDB taxonomy): Bacteria > Acidobacteriota > Blastocatellia > UBA7656 > UBA7656 > Onstottus_A. The sequence continues at coordinate 25,452 of JBGQGO010000002.1, forward strand.
CGCGGCCGGCGCCTCGAAGCCTTCTAGTTGATCGATCAACGCGGCGACCGCGTCGGGACCCTCGACCTGGTGATCGGGCGCGAGCTTGTGCCACGCCAGCAGGAAGCGAATGAAATCCGCGCTCGACACCGGCTCGATTTCCTTGCGCAATCGGTTCAGCGTGTAGCTGTGAATCCTCGCCAGCAGACGGCGCGCGCACCACTCGGTCTCGGAAAGCCCGGGTGTGAAGCGGCCGCGAAACACGAAGCCTTCGACTTCGAGATTAACCAGCGCTTCGTCAATCAAGCTGACCTTCAAGCCGAGCGAATCGGCTAACCCTTGAGCAGTTACCGGGCCGAGTCCTTCGAGCCGTCCGCGGACAATTTCGACAAGCGCCGACTCAGAGCTCCAGACGGTTTCGGCTAGTGCTACGGGCGCGACGATTGGCGGCTCGGTCAACGCGTCTGGAAAAACCGAACTGAGTTGAGGCAAGCGTTCGGCTGCTGCCCACAGATCGGGTCCACCGGCGCTCGTGTGATAAACCGCCGCGCGCCGATCAGCCGCCAACTCGTCGAGGAATCGCTCCCAGTTCCGGCCTTCGCGAGGCGTGATGAAACCAAGCTCGACCAGCGCGTCGTGAAGCTCGTCGGCACGATCGACCTGCGGCCACACTTCTTCGCGGACTCGCTCGATCGCCGCGAGATCCAGCGCGCCGAGATCCGAAGCGGTCTCGGGATCAAGCCACCGCCGCCCGGACACCGCGCGCGTCCGCCGCTCTTCAAGCGGCGCGTCGTCGAGGAACGCATACGGTCTGGCGTTCAGAGTCTCCTGCGCGAGAGGTGATGCTTCGACTACGTCGCGCGCAATCAACGTCTTCTCGCCGCGCTCGATCGAAGCGAGCAACGCTTCGAGACCTTCGATGTCCATCGCTTCTTCGAGACAGTCGCGAACAGTTTGATTCACCAGCGGGTGGTCGGGAATCTCGATGTCACCGCCGGGCAGGTTCTCTGCGCAGGCAACTTGATCCGGAAAGACGGCTGACAGCAAATCGTCCGCATCCATCCGCTGAAGCTGCGCCGGAATCTTCTTGCCGCCTCGCCGCCTCGCGACCGCAAGCGCCCGAGTCGTGTTCCACCGCCAGCGTATATCCCACATCGGTGCGGCCAGCAGAGCTTGAGTCAACAACCCGCGCACAGACGACGAACGCAAATACCGGAACACCTCATCGAGAGCAAAACTGTGAGTCGCGCCGAGCGACAACACGATCGCATCTTCGGTCGCGGCTGCTTGCAGCTCGAAGTTGAACTTGCGGCAGAACCGCTTGCGAAGCGCCAATCCCCAGGCGCGATTCAACCGGCTTCCAAACGGCGAGTGAATCACCATCTGTTGCGAGCCGCTCTCATCGAAGAAGCGCTCGATCACCAGCGTCTCTTGCGAAGGCATCACTCCCAGCGCGATCTTCGCCGTGACCAAATATTCGACTATCTGTTCGGCGGCCGGCGATGAGAGCCCGATCTCATCAGTCAGCCACGCGAGCGCGGAACCCGCGGCTTCGGGATGATCGTCGCCGGCGAATCGCTCGGTCAACTCAGTGCGAAACCGCGAGACCGACGCCGAGAGCTCGTGTGTTCGAGAAGGAGCTTCGCCGAGCCAGAACGGAATCGACGGCGGCTTGCCATGAGCGTCCGCGACTCGAACTCTTCCGTTCTCGACTCGTAAGATCTCCCACGAAGTATTACCGAGCTGAAAGATGTCACCCTGCATGCTCTCGATCGCCCAGTCTTCGTTCACCGTTCCGATGACGGCATCGGTTGGTTCGAGCACCACGGTGTAGTCGGCTGTGTCGGGGATCGCGCCACCCGAAGTGATCGCGGTCAGCCGCGCGCCTTTTCGCCCGCGCAACCGGTGGTTGATCATGTCGTGATGCAGGTAAGCTCCCCGCCGCCCTCGGCGCGTCGCAAACCCGTCGCGAAGCATTCCCACAATCACGTCGAACTCGCTTCGCTCGAGGCTGCGATACGGATACGCGCGGCGGATGGTCTTGAACAATTCGTCCTCGGTCCATTCGTCGCTTGCGACTGACGCGACGATTTGTTGAGCCAGAATGTCGAGCGGCTTTTCCGGAATACGCAGTTGATCAAGCTCGCCTCTGCGAATCGAATCAAGCAGCGCCGCGCATTCGATCAACTCGTCGCGAGTGGTCGGGAAGATTCTTCCTTTAGGAAAACCGGTCACGCTGTGGCCCGATCTTCCAACGCGCTGAAGCAGAGTCGATATCGCGCGAGTCGAACCGAGCTGGCAGACGAGATCGATGTCGCCGATGTCGATGCCCAGCTCGAGCGACGCCGTCGCAACCAGCGCTTTCAACTCGCCTGCTTTCAATCGCTGTTCGGCGACTAGTCGCTGTTCTCTCGCGAGACTTCCGTGATGCGAGGTCACGTTCTCGTCGCCGATGCGTTCGCCCAAATAGCGCGCGACTCGCTCGGCCATCCGCCGCGTGTTGACGAACACAAGCGTCGTGCGATGAGCAGCGATCAACTGAGCGAGACGGTCGTAAACTTCGTCAAAGACCTCGCCTGACATCACCGCGCCGAGCGGCGAGTCGGGCACTTCAACCGCGAGATCGATTTCGCGCTTGTGACCCGAGTCGATGATCGTGCAGTTCGGGGTTCCATGTTCGTCGATGTTTCGTGTTCCAACCAGGAATCGCGCGACTTCTTCGATGGGCTTCTGAGTAGCCGAGAGTCCGATGCGAACAAGATCGTCTCCCACGAGCGCTTGCAGCCGTTCTATCGAGAGCGAGAGATGCGAGCCTCGCTTGTCGCCGACCATCGCGTGGATTTCATCGACGATCAAGGTGCGCGCGGTCCCGAGCATTCGCCGTCCGCCTTCGCTGGTCAACAGGATGTACAGTGATTCTGGTGTTGTAACGATGATGTGCGGAGGTCGCTTGATCATCGCCGTTCGCTCGTGAGCAGGAGTGTCGCCAGTGCGAACCATCGTGCGAATATTGATCTCGTCCAGCCCGAGCGCTTTTAGCTCTTGCTGGATACCGGCGAGCGGCTCCTGCAAGTTCTTCTGAATGTCGTTCGAAAGAGCCTTGAGCGGCGAGACATAGACGACGTGCGTGTTGTCATCGAGCGAGCCGGCCAGCGCGAGCCTGACGAGATCGTCGATGGCCGCGAGAAAAGCCGACAGCGTCTTGCCTGATCCGGTAGGCGCTGCGATCAGGGTGTGACGTCGCTCTTTGATCGAGGGCCACGCGCGCTCCTGCGACGGCGTGGGCGCGGCGAATTGTTTAGCGAACCAGTTGGCGACTGCAGGGTGAAAGAGGTTGAGGCTCATAGCGCGGTATTATACCAGCGGCTCTTATCGGAAAGAACCGGCGTTGGAGCCGCGGCAACTCCAAGAAGTAACTCCGTAGGAGTGACATGTCTATAGCAGCGACGACGGGTTTGTCACGCTCACTCCGTAGGAGTGACCTTTTCGTAGGAGGGCGGGCACGATGCGACCCAATTCGTGTGTCGCGGAAACGCTATCGAAGCCAACACACAGGTGACTCCTACGGAGTCAGGACGATGCAATGTGCCGGCCTCTATAGACAGGCAACTCCTACGGAGTTGGCCTCCAAGTCGGTGCCAGAGGCGGCCGCAACAACCCTGTCGGCCGCTTTATCCGGCGAAGCCCCAATACCGATTGACCGCCGCAGCAACACAACAATATGCTTGTGTCCAATGATTCCCCGGCGTTTGAGGAGGAAACGGCAGTGATAAGAAACGGACGCGAATACCGAATCACTAAAGCTCAGGCAAAGAAGTTCGAGCAGGCAATTGCGCAGCTCCCGAAGGAGCGCTCGATAGAGAAGGGCATGCATCCGCGTTTGGCAAAGGCACAGAAGGACGCCTTGCAGAGCCAATTGCAAAGCCTTCGCAAACAAATCAACGATTATGAGAGATTGCGCCGCCGTGGTGGAAAGGCGTTCGATGTGACCAGCATCGAGAAGCTTCCACAAAGTCTGATTCGCGCGCGCATCGCCGCTGGTCTAACTCAAAAGGAATTGGCTACGCGGGTTGGAATAAAGGAGCAGCAGGTCCAGCGCTACGAAGCGACGAATTATGCTTCGGCGAGCCTGGCCAGAGTTCTGCAGGTGGCTCGAATTCTGGGTCAACAGGCGTGACGACCACACTACAGCTTGAGCGCATCCGGCGGCGAACTGTTTTCGTAACACTTTCGCCTGAACTTAGGTTTTGCCTTTGGAAATGCCTGCGGCAGTCACTACCTGAAACGAGAACCTAACGATAGGCTCAGCGGAGCGCGGCGAGCATGCGGCAACGCACGACACCGTTGTGCGGGACGTCCGCTGCACGGTAAAGTTAGACGACCCCGATCTTTTCCGCAATGCGTTGCTAAGACTTATAGACTCTGGAAATCTCACGTACGAGCAATTAACGCAATAGCGCAAATGGGATAGAACGTGTGGTCATTCCCCATCGAATAGGTAACGGCTTAGCTTCCACTCTTTTAGAAGCATCCGCACCAGCGATGGTGACGAATAGACGATCAAACTTGAACTGTGCCGTTTCTATCCCCATTGACTCGGTAATCATGCTAGCCTCTTCCTTACTTAACCGCTGCTCTATGACGAATCGTACGGTGTTCCCAGGTAAACAACCCTTGGCCAAATTGTTTCTCATAAGAACCTGACCACCAAGCCGGTGATCGCGGTCAAGTTGAGGATGACTAAACTCGACGAAGCCTTCAAGCGCGTCTTCAACGTCTATCCAAAAGACAGAACCATTGTGAACCTGAAACCCGAACTCGACATAAGGTACTGGGCTAGAAAGCCGTTCCCCTTCAAGCGTACACTCTACTATTGACACAAATGCACTGATGTTCGTCCTCTGAAGTTCCGCAATGTTGTGCAACCATTCATCAGCACAAGTAGGTTCTTCAGATCGCCTGCGAACTTCAATGATATTGGAATCGTAAGTTGGCAAGGCTCGATAAGTTTCATCTGTAAGCTCGGCGCCGTACATAGCCGCGATTTTGAAGGCACCGCCGCTTTGTGTCCGCTCATTACCGAATTGACACTCCACGCTCCACAAATAACCATCGACCTCTGCTCTTCGCTGCCGATACCACAATCCATCGCCGGAATGAATCAGCACTTGTAAGCTAGTATTAGGCGGAGAGATGAAACCGCGAACAAGAGCGCGCAGTCCTACCTCTTCTCCGTTTATGGGAGTGACAATCAGAAGTCTTTGTTCTGGGCCTTGCGCTACCGGCTGCGGCCGACGGACCGCGTTGTTCTCGGAAACGAGGTTCTGCGCTTTACCTTGGATTTGTTTATGCTGTCTACTAAGCTGTAGCCCACCTACTAAGAAGCCGCTCGCCATCACCACAAACGTGCCTGCCGTCGATGTAAAAAAATGCCAAATGCTTGGGAGCCAGTCCGTGATCATCTGAAGATTCCCCCAAGCATCAATGGCCTGATAAATACTTTTCCAAAGAGGTGTCGAACTAAGAACGAGCGCGATTTGGCCCTTTCTAGATTTGAGAAACAGTTTGAGTTGCGCAAACATAGGCGCAAGCCTCCTTGTGCGGGACTCTCCGCGTCAAGTAGACAATCCCCTTACATTGCCGTCTAACGCCGAGCTTCACTTGCAGGCGGATCAATCAAACGCGGCGGCCCAGCCGCTGCGTTCTGCAGCAAGCCTGTCAGATGAACAACTCGGCGGAGACGTGAAAAAACTCAGCAAGCGCTTTCGCCTTGCTCTTGCTGATTGCGCGCTTGCCATTGAGCACCTCGGAGGTCAGACCCTTCGAGCCGAACACCTTCCAGAGATCGCTTGGTTTCAAGTCGCGAGCGGCCATCAGTTCCCGCAGGATGCTGAGAGGCGTCGCCTTCGAGTTCCTTTCAAGATGATAGTGCTCCGTCTCAAACTTCTCGATTAGCGTGACGAGCAGGTCGAACAAGGCGCTCTCTTCAGGGGTCAAGTTTTCTTCGCCCTTCGACATGAGTTGATCGACGATGGCAAGCAGACGATCATTCTCGTCTTCGCTCGTGATTGCGCGAGGCTGGGCCTTGGCGAGCAAACGAGAGTATTTCCTGGCATCGAGCCGAACGCTAGGCACCGCAGTCATGTTTCCAACCTCCCTCGTCGTAGTCCTTATGAGTGAGAATGAATCTGATATAGAGGACGTGGCGGTTGAACGCTATCTTCGAAATAAGCCGCCACTTGTTTCCACCGACGTTGAACACTACACAAGAGCCAACCAGGTCCGCGTGCGGATATATCATCCGAACCTCTGCAAGATTACTCCAAGCCGCTCTCTTCGCTATCCTATACCAGTCATCAAGCGGTTGGGCCGCGGCCTTGTGATTCGCCGTGAATTCCCGAATCGCCCGATGGCTTATTATTCTCACGATCCCTATGTTCACGCGCTGTGAACCAAACGTCAAGCATTGGGGAAGGTTCGGTGTTGAAGCGGACTCTGGGTACTTCCAATCGTGGTTGACATCAGTCTTCTCTTGCAGTTTGCTTGATCGGTGCAATCACAATCAAAGCACAGCTCATCACGAGGGCGGGGGACGTCCGAGAATCCGCCGAATCGATTCGAGCGGCTCGCGTATCTTCCAATTCTCGAGTCGCCCGATGATGAAGAGCGCGCGGTCAAGACTCAGTACTTGAAAGACGCTTCGCGCTCGCTCCTGACCACCAATGACAGCCCGGACATCGGCTTCGACGCGAGCATCAATCCCTATCGAGGCTGCGAGCACGGCTGCATCTATTGCTACGCGCGGCCCTATCACGAGTACCTCGGGTTTTCGGCGGGGCTCGATTTCGAAACCAAGATACTGGTCAAGGAAGACGCGCCCGAGTTGCTTCGAGCGGAACTTGCTTCGCCTAAGTGGAAGCCTAAGGTGGTCGCGATCAGCGGCGTGACCGACGCCTATCAGCCTATCGAACGAAAGCTCCAGCTCACGCGGCGATGTCTGGAAGTGCTGGCCGAGTTTCGCAATCCGGTAGTAATCGTGACCAAGAACCAACTCGTGACTCGCGACATCGATGTGCTGAAGGAGCTTGCGAGCTTCAACGCGGCGGCCGTGTGTGTGTCGGTCACGACTCTCGATGCGGAGCTTGCGCGAGTGATGGAACCGCGAACGTCAACGCCAGCGAGCAGGCTTGAAGCGATTCAAGCCTTAGCGGAAGCCGGCGTACCAGTGCGCGTGCTCGTCGCGCCGATCATTCCGGGCTTAACGGATCACGAAATCCCTTCGATCATTCAGGCTGCCGCGAAGGCGGGCGCTCGACACGCGGGCTATGTGGTGGTGCGTCTGCCGCACGGCGTTGGAGAGCTGTTCGAGGGATGGTTGGAAGAGCACTTTCCCGATCGAAAGAAGAAGGTGCTGAATCGCATTCGCGAGATGCGCGGCGGAAAACTGAACGATCCGAACTTCGGTTCTCGGATGAGAGGCGAAGGCGTGTTCGCCGAGCAGATCAAGTCGATGTTCACGCTCGCTTGCCGCAGATCCGGATTGGAATTCGGCGCGCATGAGTTATCGACCAGCGCGTTTCGCCGAGCAAGCAACGCACAGATGAGCTTGTTTGGGGCCTAAGAGAGACTAACCGCGAAGGACGCGAGGGAACGCAGGAGCGGCCGGTCAAACTATGGGAAACGACAGATTCCCCGTCACCCGATTGTCCGCGATCGTCGCCGCTTCCAGCGCAAATCAGGAAGAACGCACGCGCGCATTTGAAGCGTTGGTCTCCGCGTATTGGATGCCGGTCTACAAGTACGTCCGCATCAAATGGAACAAACCCAGCGAAGATGCGCGTGACCTGACCCAGGGCTTCTTTGCCGAAGCAATCGAGAAGAACTTTTTCGCGCGTTTCGATCCGTCTAAGGCAAAGTTCAGGACGTTCCTTCGCACATGTCTGGACGGCTTTGTTGCGAACGAGAACAAAGCCGCCAGCCGAATCAAACGCGGAGGCGACGCGACGATTCTCTCGCTCGACTTCGACGGCGCGGAAGAACAGTTGAGGATCGCAGCGCCGCCCGCCGCCGGCGCGATCGATGAGTACTTCGAAAAGGAATGGGCGCGAAGGGTCTTTAGCTTGGCGCTCGAAGGCTTTCGCGCGCAGATGCTCGGCGCCGGCAAAGAGACTCACCTTCAACTCTTCGAGCGATACGTTCTCGATGCGGAAGATGACGCTCCGAAGACAAGCTACAAAGCGCTCGCGGCCGAGTTCGATCTCTCAACCACCAATGTCACAAACTATCTTGCTCTTGCGCGGCGCGAGTTCCGGCGAATCGTCTTGGAAAAGCTTCGCGAGCTGACCGCCACCGACGAAGAGTTTCGCCGCGAAGCCCGCGCGCTGCTCGGAGTAGACCCGCAATGAGATGGCTCTCGGATAACGCCGTCGAGCGGCTTCGCGAGGAGGCCGACTTGCCGGACCTTGGCGGCTCCAAGTACCTCGTGCTTCACAAGCTGGGCTCGGGCGGAATGGGTACGGTTTACCTTGCGCAGGACGTGGACCTCGGCCGCAAGGTCGCCGTGAAGGTAATGAATGTGGCCGACTCGGCCGGCGCGCTTGCGTCTAGAATGATGCGCGAGGCTCGAATCGTCGCGCTGCTCGAACATCCAAGCATCGTTCCCATACACGACGTGGGGGCGCTTGATGACGGCCGCGTCTTCTACGCGATGAAGCTCGTACAGGGGAAACGGCTCGATCAATCCGCCGGCGGCGCGGCTTCTCTGTACGATATGCTGCGCATCTTTCAGAAGGTGTGCGAAGCCGTCGCCTTCGCTCACACGCGCGGGGTTATCCACCGCGACCTCAAGCCGGAGAACATCATGGTCGGTCCGTTCGGCGAAGTGCTGGTGATGGACTGGGGCGTGGCGAAGGTGTTGAGCGCCGGACGCGCCGAAGCTGCTTTGACCTCGGGGGACGCGAGCGCCGAGCTTAGCGCGATTGAGGACGCGGACCTCATAGAGACGCTTCCGCTTGCCGCCGGATCGCCGGGCGACACCAGCGGCGGGACGATCATCGGGACTCCGGCGTACATGCCGCCTGAGCAGGCGAGGGGACAAACCGAACTGCTCGATGAGCGATCTGACGTTTATGCTCTCGGAGCGATCCTCTACTTTCTTCTCACCGGCCGTCCGCCTTATGAGTCCGGCAGGGATGCCGGTGAGCAAGCAGGCTCGAGGCGTCCGGTTCGTCCTCGGCAGACTGACCCGAAGATTCCGCGAGCTATAGAAGCCATCTGTTTGAAAGCGATGTCCGAAAGCTGCGAGGACCGCTACGCCAGCGCCGCAGGAATGGCCGCCGACGTAGTGAGGTTCCTCGACGGAGACCCGGTTTCGGCTTACCGCGAGAACATCTTCGAGAAGGCGGGCCGGTGGCTCAGGAAGAATCGTTTCCTCGTTCTGCTCATCTTGGCTTACCTGATTATGCGGCTAATAGTATTCTTCTCAGTCGGGCGCTAATGAACCCGCCGCGACTGTTTAATAGAAGTATGAGAGCGAAAGAACAACGAGTCGTCATGTTGTCCGTGCCTAAGATGAAAATCTGAAGAGTTCGTAGTACGGCCCTTAGGCGGAAGTTCGTAAAAGGTCGCGGTCCGGTCAATGTGCTACGAACTTCCGCCTAAAGGCCGTACTACGAACTCTCTTGAGAGGAGCGAATTAAATGTCGAAACCGGTGCTTGGTTTAGTGCTTGGAGGGGTGTTGGGGATATTCGATGGGCTGACCGCGTGGTTCACGCCGGCAGCAAGAGATCAGTTGGCGGGGATCGTGGTTGGCTCCACGATCAAGGGCTTGATCGCCGGCATCGCGATCGGCTTTTTCGCGAAGAAGTTCAACTCGCTGCCACTGGGAATCGTCTTTGGGCTTGCCGTAGGGTTCTTGCTCGCATTCCTCGTAGCGTTCCTTCAGAAGGATCATTACTTCGAGATAATCCTTCCGGGGTCCATCCTGGGCTTGGTGGTCGGCTTCGCGACGCAGAAGTACGGGAGACCGGCTACCCAAGCGAGTCGTTAGTCGCACACAGAATCCTTTGCGTACTTTGCGACTTTGCGCGAAACCGGATCTCGCATAAGGTAGCTCAGTTCATCTTGATGAAGAAAAGATCGTCGCGATCCCGCTATTGAAAAGATGCGGCCTGTTCGACGCGCGTCTAGCGCTCGCTATACTTCAAACGCCTCGAGGATGTAGCGTAGACTGTCCAGTCTGCGCTCGACATCCAAACAAATGTTCATTGGAGGCCACACGCAGACTGGACAGTCTACGCTACATCTTCAAAGGAGGAATCGACGATGCTTTCAGTTGGAGACAAGGCTCCGCAGTTCGCGCTTAACGACGGCGATGGAAACAAGGTTAAGCTGTCGGACTTCAAAGGCAAGAAGGTCGTTCTGTACTTCTACCCGAAGGACCTGACGCCGGGCTGCACGGTTGAGGCTTGCGCGTTTCGCGATGACATAGGCGCGCTGAAGAAGCTCGGCGCGGTCGTGCGGGCGTCTCGGCCGATACTGAGAAAACTCATCAGAAGTTCATGGCCAAGCACGACTTGAGCTTCCCGCTGCTTGCGGATGTGAACCACGAAGTGTGTGAGAAGTACGGCGCGTGGCAAGAGAAGAGCATGTATGGAAGGAAGTACTGGGGTATCGCTCGGATCACTTACATCATCGACGAGAACGGCAAGATCGCTAAGGCTTATGAGAAGGTCAAGCCTGCTGGTCACAGCGAGGAAGTGATCGAGGCGATCAAATCCCTCGGGTAGCTTCGTTAACCGCGAGTGCTTTGCTGGTACCAGGCGTTGTGCGACCCGGGTTCCTTACAGATCCTTGCCAGCGGCCGTGTAATTGACTTTCCACTGATATGTCGTTACCAGCAAGTCTATGTCTTTTTGGTAGCTGAGAGATATCTGGACTTTGCCGGCCTCACGAGATACGAGGTTGATGCTGTTCTCCGGTAGATTGTAA
>JBGQGO010000003.1:0-35819 GCA_041497455.1 Blastocatellia bacterium
CGATGCTCCTTCAATTTGGACTGCGACGGCAAGGTACTCCGCGACGCCGCTTTTTCTCTGCGAATCGGAAACAAAAGCGGCGTCGCGGAGTACCTTGCCGCCGCAGTCCAAATGAAGGAGCATTGATGGTCGGAAGTGGACAAAAACAGGCGACGGCAAAAACGGGCGCGAAAGCGGCGACGCTACATTCGATCGCGGCGATAATGCGCGAGCGGAGTTTTGCCGGCCGCTTCGATGTAGCCGGCGTCAGCTACAGATTCACCTACTCTCCGGCGAAGGCCGCAGTGGCCGACGGCAAGCTTCAGCTCACCGGAGGCTTGAGCGTGGTTGGCGAACGCCCCAATGTCCGCGTTTCCCCGCGCGAGCTTCGCGACGTTCGAGCCACGCTGGTGGCAGCACAGGGCGGAATCGGAACTGCGCCACCGCGCAAGAGGCTGCCGGCGGACATTTCGCCTGCACGCCCAGATTTACCGGTTGTCGAGAGCACCGGCTCGCTTTCGTTTTGCGGCGTGCTCTACTTCAAGCTGATGCCGTTGGATGGCCGAGATCTTGGAGTGCCCGCGGACATGAGGCAGCTACAGTTGAACGTAAGGCTAGCGCCGGTCAACGATGCTGAGCGCGGGCTGCAGGGGGCGCTCAGTTCAATAGTCGATGCTCTTTATGGGAAACAGGTTAATGGCGATGCGGCTGAGGGGGCGGTCAGCGAGCTTAACAAGCTACTCGCCGGTAGTTGATCCGCGCGCTTGAATCCTGGGTCCTTTTGAAATCCTTCGAGAGAAGCGTCTCTTGCGACCTCAAAAAACCGGATGCTAGAATGCTCGCAGTCCGAAAGTGATTTCAGGACTGAGGCAAGCGCGTTTGAGTCAGATATGGCGGCGTAGCTCAGGTGGTTAGAGCGTGGGATTCATAACCCTAGAGAATGCTCGTCCTTCCTTTTCTATCTAAACCCAAAACGCTCTATCGACTGCGATTTTGTGGCCAGCCGGATTGCAGTCAATCTCGATGAATTACCACCCTTTTCTACGAAGTCCTGCCACAAATATGCCACACTACTTTGGAAGTTAAGATGAGCCCAACCCGGTGCTCCTATCTCTACCGTTGCACTACGTTTCTTCTCACTCTGACTCTGACTCTCTTGAGTCGCGACCTTTGCTGCGCGGCCGACAATGAGCCAGGACTCCAGAAAGAGCGGCTAATCAAGCCCGCCGGAACAGTCGCCAGGGCAGTTCACCTCGGTGCATCTGCACTGCAAGCTCCCACCGCGGGGAACTTGTGGCGCAGATCGATTACACCAGTGATAGACCCGTTGTCCAGCGTCACGGCCGCCAGTGGCGCGTAATGATGCTCGATCCCGTGTGGAGGTAATGCTTGTAGCTGTTCGATAGATTTACCAGAATCACTCGGGTCATCAACGAACTCAGAAGGCCACTCGACGTCACCGGTGGACACCCGCGCCGGAATCAACCAGTAATCGCCGCTACGATATTGCGTCGCGTCCGCGCCCGCGGCCAGCTCAAACTGAATCATGACTCCGTCTTCCAAGTCGATCCAGACGTTCTCTTCGATTGTTATGGCCCCTTCTCGGAGTAACGTGTCTTCTGGTTGCTTATGGTCCCAGCGGCGCACTTTCAGATTTCTAACAGGCAGATCGTTGAATTTGGACCGCGGTTCATACACCGTCCCCGATGCGGTGCTGGGATCAATCGTCAGAGTTTCGCCTTCGACCCTGGCGAGTCTGACCAAGGTTCCCGGCAAGCCGTTCAATTCAAGCGCGTCGTGGGTGATTTCAACCCAGTTGCCGGCCGCAAACCACCGTGAGAAGTCGCGCAAACCGCTGACGATCAAATGGTCTCCGTCTTTCCTCTTGAGTGCGGCGATGATCGTTCCGTTGTCGCGCGACCATTTGAACGTCGCTGGGTGTTCTCGATTGGATCCCTTGGCATCCAGTGCCGGTCCGGACTGATGAATTTCTACTCTGTAAAGCTGATTCTCCATCCCGCGATAGCTGGCATCGGGCGAAGTGGTGCAAGCATCAGCTGCATCGGTCGTGGAATCCTCCTTTGCTTTAGCCCGAAGCTTGCCGCGATTCGCAGGTTGAAGGGCAGCTATCAAATCGGGCCAGGCGCCATCGAACGTCTTGCAGTCGGGAGCTGCCAGACGCACGTTGATGCCTCCCTGGGCTGCCGGAGGAGGAAACCCGACTCTGACCTGCCATATCAGCTTCGTACGAGCTGCTGTATCCGCTCCACCCAGCGCCACTTCGCGGATTGACGAATCCTCCAGCGCGGTGATGTGGCGTTCCCAAACATCCAGGTAAAGAAGGTGGGTGCCATTCGCAAGGTTGCGTATCTGGTCTTCATCCGCACGCCGCAGGTCCGGCTGCTGCGAGTAGCGCCGATAAGCCTCGTTTTCGCAAAGCAAGCCATCAACGTAGTAATGACCACTGGCGATTCGCAGCGGGATCTGGCTGTTCTTTATCATATCCTCAAGCGTTTTCTTCTCGCAATCGAGCAGTTCATTTGGAGGGAAAAAGTTAATAGCACCGGACGTCGGCTTATTCGCCGCGATGATCGCAAAGCCGCAGTTTCTCTTAAGCAGTTCCGTTCTGTTGGCCTGGTCCCTGAATAAGTCATCCGGCCCGCCGTGCTGCCCTATGAGGTCGGCGGCCAGAGCTCGCAGATAATGCAGCAGGATCGCCGTCTGTTCATTTCCGTCGGCATCCACCTGTACCCGGCCTTGCTGCCAAACGACGCGGGTGAAATGTTTCAAAGGATCAAAAGTGACACGTGAAAGATCGCCGTTCATTGTGCATTCCTCCTAGCTGCCGAAGATAATTCCCGCCTCTGATCCCGCGGGCATGAATTCGTCCAGCCGGGTGCGCAGATTGGCCGCCCGCTGGGGTTGAAACAGATCGTGAAAAACGCCCATCTCTGATTCATCACTGGCGCCGCTCGTAGTTTCAGGGGCGCAGGTTGCCGCCAGTTGACAGTAGTCGGGGCGTCCGTACCGTACGCTGTTGAATTGCGGCCGCACGCGCTGGCGTTCAACGTGCAGGGCCTGGTCTCGCTGATCAGCTTGTTCGGGTTTGTCGAAGGCCAGCTTGACTGCCGCTTCAACCAGATCGGGCTGGCAGTTGTAGCGGCGAGGCGTGCGCGAGTGGGCCGGCAAGTAACAAAACCGCACACAGCCTATTTGCCGGCGCGTTACAGTGACCGTCCCCGTGAAGATGCAATCCTCAGCCAGAGCCATGGCATTGGTCTCCACCTGCCCAATAACGGTGCTGCGGACTATGCGCAGCACGGCATGAGCGCGCGGCCAATTTGGCGCGCCAAGCGCCTCGCGATCATCATTGGTGGCATCAATCACGCTGTCGCTGACGCTGATCTCGAGCGGTTCGCTGCGAACCTCGTCCTTGAAGACCTGAATGGAGCCAACAATACTGTGTTCGATGATCACCCGGCAGTCGGTCTTGTATAGCTCCAGACTTGGTTTGGCCGGGCGCTTGGGGTCGCAAGCGGGACCGATTCCCCACCCGGGCACTAGAGTGCAATGTCGAATTCGCACTTCCTCCACCGCGCCCTCGACCCGCATGCTTCGCCCGGTTACAAGAATCCCATCGAGAATGAAACAGCCACCGGACTTGCTCTTGACCGAAAGCCATTCTGGACGGTTCTTGTACTGCTCGTGCAGATAGATGATCGGACGTTTGCGGTCAGCCGCGCGGATTTGAAGGCTTTGACCTCGCTTAAGCTTGATGTCCAGCGGCTCAGAGTAAACACCGTTGTCGGTGATCTCGATTATGGCGCTCCGCGGATTGTCCTTGCCCCACCGCTCGATCGCTTTTTCGATGCCCGAGAAAGCAGCGCCTTCGCCTACGCGGTAGAGGCGAATGAATTCGGCGAGCTCGTTTTTGTACGCCTGCTCGAGCAACAGCCGATTGAGACGGCCCAGTTCTTCGCGCCGTAGTCTTCCTTCAAGCAACCGGGCGACTAGTTGGGTAACCTCATGGACGATCTCCGGGTCCAGAGTGATACCGGCAAAGCGTTTTTCATCGTAGAGCTTCTCGTCAAAAAGTTCCCGATTCAGATCTTCAATCAAAGCCGCAACCAGGGGCTTCCGCAAACTATCCGGCATTGAATCCGAGCCGTCGTAGTCTTTCAACAGTTGCTTCGTCTCGGGAGAGAGCCGTTCGCTAAGATAGCGATTCAGCGGGCCGACCGCGGCTTTCAACTGCTTTGCCAGGCCGGCTAGGTTCTTGAAATCCAGCTCGGTGAACAGGCCGGTCTGGCCAGGCTGCCGGAGCTGGCGATGGTATTCGCCGCCGCCAATATCCGCGCTGAAACCGTAGTAGTACGAAGCCCACACTCCGGCAGGCGATTCTTCAGGGTGAAACGCGATGCGGCCGAGAACCGGATCGACGGCGACGGAGCCTTGCGGCGTTCGGTAACGATTCCAATCGCTCAGGTCGGCTGGGACGATACGATCCAAAGAGATCGGCATCGGCGTCTTGCCGCCGTTTTGACTGCCGATCAAGATTTGCATGCTCTTGCCTTCGCCGTAGTAACGACTCGCTTTTTGCTTACGCTCTTGTGCGGACTTGATGTCTCGCTCGAAGGCCAGCCGCCGGATCGGCACCGGCAGGTTTGTCTCATCAGCAATGTGCGTCGGATCGGTTTCCGGCTGTGTGCGCGCGAAAAGCGGAGCGTCATTGCCCAGAAAACTGAAGGTGTAGGCGTGAGGCATCCCGTCTTCTTCAAGGCAAGCGGATTGGCCCACGGTAACCGGATACTCCTTCAGTCTCCAGACAAACAATCCGACATTTGGCAGATTGTACCGCCCCGTTCTGAAACGCGAGATTACACGACGTACTTCCACGGTGTGCGCCAGCTTGTCGAAGGGGCCGTCGAGCAAATCGAACGCATTCATTTTCCGCAGATCAACGATCCGGCCGCGCTCGAGGTGCGGGGAGTTGATGGCTTGAGTAAAGCTCAGTAGCCGGAAAAACTCGACCGCGCGCGACGGCCATGCGGCGGCGTCCAGCGCCACCTCTTCAAGCAGAGCAAGCGTTCCTCTGCGCCGGCGCGATTGAATCGTTCTGGCGACTTCGCGGCGCGGGATCAGGATTCGGTTGCGCAACAGTCCTTGGGCGCTAGCCGCCTCGCCCGGCTCGCCCGCTTCGTGAACCGGCTGGTAGCCGATAAGCTCGCTGATGTAGGGAACCACCCAATCCTGACAGGTTTCGATAAACCAGTTTTCATAAAGCTGCCGTATGTCGTCTTCGACCACGTTGACCTGCTCGGCGATCACGCGTAACAGGTCACGCAGCGGTCCTCCGAGCTCTTCGTCGCGCTGCCGATAAACAACCGGTAGCAACTGATAGAGCCGGTCGAGCGACTGAGGAGTTTCTTCACCGGTACCGTTCATGCGACCTCCCCGAGAATCAAGGTGTCGGCTACTGCTGGACTGAGGAAGACCAGTCGAGCAGGCAAAATGTCGTCCTTCTTGTCGTTCATCCTCGCCAGATCGGCGTTGACTCGCGACTTCAATGTGAGGTTCGCTCCGAAGTTGGGATCTTCGAGCTTCGCTTCGTTCACTGAATCGAGCAAGTCGAGATCGACGTAATCCACGCCAGGCACTGACTGAATCACGCTCAGCACTTCGCTCTGGGTCACATCCTGACCGAGATCGCGGCTTTCAAAACCGAACTTATCAAACAGCACGGCGCGAATCTTGGCATTGACGCTTTCCCACAGGTAATCGGGAAGCAATTTGACCTGGGCGCTGACGACCAGAAGCACCCGCTCGGACGTCTCTACTTGCAGCGGCTGAAGCGGGTCGCCGAAACGTTTCAGGGCGTCAATCAGGTTGAGATAGAGATCAGAAGTCACATCGATTGGAATGTCTCCCACCCCAGAGATCGTTAGATGCACCACTTCACGAGCGCCATCCGAAAGGCGCCGGGCGCTGGCTTTGGCTATGCCGGCGAAGGTCCGCGCAAAGCAGGCGTAGTCCTGCACCGACACCAACCGATCAAGCGCGAGCACGCCGATTGGCGCATTGCGGCGAGCCTGATCGCGCGTCTCTTTGTCCGCCCCTCCGCTGGCAGGGAGCGGATTGATGACTCCTTTGACGCCGAGCGGTTTGGTCATCGGCAGCTTGATCTGTTCGGCTTTGACGTTGCCCGCTCTGCCTATGCCTGAACGGTAGACCGCTTTGACGTTTTCGACCCCGGTCGGGAGACGGGCTCCCTGTTCGCCGTCGCCGAAGATCACCGTCGTCTTGCCTTCGTCGTCGGTCTTGGTGATGTACTTGCGATCGAGCCGATCCAGCACGAAGAGATTGTCGGCTTCGCGCCATCGCACGTCGTTGACGCGGACTTCGAGCGTCGTCTCGGCGCCCGACGGAGTCGGCGCGGCAAGATATGTAAGCGGCGGCTGGCGC
Organism: Blastocatellia bacterium; assembly: GCA_041497455.1. Taxonomy (GTDB): domain Bacteria; phylum Acidobacteriota; class Blastocatellia; order UBA7656; family UBA7656; genus Onstottus_A. Next base: position 6,442 of record JBGQGO010000003.1, read on the forward strand.
AGCGGGAATGGTTGCAGCGTCTTGCTGCCATCGCCGCTGCCGAGAACTTCGTTGCGCGTTTCGCCGTGCGTGGCGCGAACCACGTTACCGTAGATCTTCACGGTGCTGCGTCTGTATCGGTAGGCGGGAGGCTGCGCCGGATGGATGAACGTATGCAGCTTCTCGCCCTTCACCTCTACCGCCTCCTTGTCCACAAGGGTCTTCGCTTCGTGCGCGACCGCGGCCACCATGAAAAGCTCGCTGGCCTGGACACCGGTGTTGATCGCCTTTTGGGTCCGCGCGTCGAGAACGACGCGCTCACCTGAAATGATGGCCCAGCGGCCGGGTTCGAGGCTTGAATAAAACGCGTCGAGCTCAATTACGGGATCGGGATCGTCCTGAGCGAAGCTTATGTCATCGGTGATGTCTGTCTCCGCGAGGGTGAGTTCCTCGCTTTGGGCAAAAACCAGCGTGTTAGTAATGAGCGAGTTGGTTTTCAGCGACTGCTCGACCTCGGCTTTGCTCAGCCATTCACTATCCAGAGTCAGTACCGTCGCGACCGACGAGACGCCAAAGAAACTAAGAGATGCGTTTCGAATCCCGTTGACCTTGTGAATGGTTCTCGTGAAATCGCCCTGACTGCCTGCAACCGAACCTACAACCGGACGCTCAATAGCAATCGTGCCGCCCGCCTTGATTTGATCGTACTGGGCATCGAGCGCGACAAACACCAGCGCTTGCGAAGCAGTTGCCGGAAAGTGGGCATCTGCAAGAGCGGTCACGTAGTCCGCGAGGGTCGGCGGTGACATTCTCGTCGAAATTATCGGGCCATCGGGATCGGGTGTTTCTCTAATGATTGTCGGGAGGTTGCGCCCGGCCAGGCCAGCCTTGATACGCAACGCCTGAAACTTGCTCAAGCCAGCGACCGCAGCGGTCTTCGGCGAGGTCGGCACAACCTGAATCGGGCTTGCGTTGGCCAGCACCGAATTTACAAACGGCGCCGCCTTTGGTTGAAGCGCGGCGTATGCCTGCGCGACGAACTCGGAGCGCGCCGAATGAATCTGGCCGACTCTACGATCAAGGTGCGCCTCGTTGCGCGGTTGTTTCGATTGCGGCTCCTTAAACGACTGGAACAGTTGAACGAAGGAGGGCGGTGCCGTATTCGCCGGCGGCGCAGGAACGGTCTCGGTGGTCGGCACCGAGTTTATTAATGACTGCGTCTCTTCCAGCTCGTGCTTCATCCCGGACAGCCACGGAGAAATCTTCACGTAGCCGCGAGCGGAAGCGAAGGCATATTCCCCGGTCAAGTCCGGGATTAGCTCACTCAACTGCGCTGCAAGAGCCTGTCTCTTGCGATCCTCATCTTCGGTAAGCCCGGACACGTCGTTTTTCAGCTTCTCCAGCCGCGTAGTGACTCGCTGGACTATGACAGACTTGTCGGACAGGCCGAACGAGTCGAGTTCCAGATACTTGTTCGCAATAGCGGTCAGGGCTTCGACAGCCTGAGCCGACACGGGCTTGACCGCCCCCAACCCGCCGAGGGACGGCGCCTGCCCCTGGAGACTCACTATTACCGTCGTCCGGTCGAGTTGTGGATCCGCCCTGACTTCCTCCGCGCGATACACGGCAGTCACAGCTTGAACTGTGTTTACCATCTCGAAGTCCAACAGCAGAACGTCATTTGCCCGCAGGTTAGTCGCAACCCCCTTCAGAGCCACGGTCGGATTGGTGAGTTGCTCGGCAGTGTGGAAAACCTGCGAATGCGTCAGTCGCGGCTTCATCAAATTCAACCCGGAATGGGCGATCAGCCTCTCCGCCGTCTCGAAGACCTGCGGCGTTTCATTGGGGCCGGGCAGGCTCTGCGCTTTGTTGCCGGCTTCGATAATCGTTGTCTCCTGAGTCGGCTCCAGCGTATAGGCCAGATAGACGCTGGCCGCAAGGCCGGGGCGCAGGCGATACCCCACCAGCCGCGCGAGATCGAGAATAGACCGGCGTTCGGTTGCTGTGCGCAGGTAACCTTCGGTGGCTATGCGTTCCTGATAAAACGTCAACACGTCAGCCACAGTCGCCCACGCATCGAGCAGGGCGATCGATGCGTCGCTGCTCTCACGCGAGGTCAATCCCGCGAGCGTCGGAAATTCGCTGCTCGACAGCCGGGCTTTCATCGTTTCCAGAAAACTGCCGTGCGTGCCGGCGCGATACGAAATGGCATTCAGCCCCGGGCGATTGAAGATCGCGACCGGAGTCAGAACTTCCACGCCCTTGCAGCAGTCACAGGTTTCTGGAGTTTGCGCCTTCTGTTTCATTTCTTTCATCGCCCGCCCACCATCTTGAATTTGATCTTGCCGTTTTCGGGAGACTGCCGATCGTTGTCGAGCCGCGCGATTTCCATCGAGCCGACCTTCAAAACGCCGTCGGCCAGCTCCCTTCCCGCGGGTTCGCCAAAGCGCTGCAATTTGGTCGCCACGACGTTTTCGACTCCCGTCACCGATTGCGCGACCGCTGCCAGTTTGCTGACCATGATGCCTGCGCCGAAAGTGAGATTGTCGGGATGGAAAAAGCCCACGCGACCGTCGGCCAACGAGCGATTGCTGAACAGATCAATCAACTCGGCCTTTACGTGACCCGACAGGTAGCCAGGTTTGACGCAGACCGTCAGCTCAATGTCGAGCGGAACATAAGTGGCATTATTCACTCTCACCTCGTGGCCGATCCGGCGGAAGGGGCGAAGCATGCATTCGATTTCGTCCAACAGTCTTTCATCAGCTTCGGCTTGCTCTTTTGGATCGACCGCCACGACTACTTCGTACCAGGACCCTGTCCACCGAAGAATTGCTGTTGCTCTTTGCACGCGCGGGTGGCGCGCGGCAATGGTGGCGTAATCTTCGGCGGTGATCGCGCGTTGCAGAGGTGACCGGAAGGCATAAGGCGCAAACAGTCTGACTCGGTCCGTTGTTTCGGGCTCGGCGCCGCCGGCCGCGGCTATTGGATTACGCGGTTGCAACGTGACCCCGCTGAGTGTGTTTTTGAGCACGATGTGCGAGATGGCCTCGGCTCCGGCGTTGCCTTCAGCGCCGTTGCCGACGCGGTAGCTGGCGACGAAATATTCGCCGGACTGTGGAGCGCGCCCCATCTCGCCGTCACCGAATCGCAAATGGGCTCGCTCCTGGTTGTCCATCTCGGCAACGTAATAAGTATCATCAGCGCCGCTGGCCAGCAGGTCATAGCGAGGTTGCCAGCCGATCACGGTAGCATCGCCGGCGAGCAAGCTCGTCAACGTGATTTGCGGCAATGCCTGTCGCGGGTCTTGCCGCAGCAGGCTTGTGGCGGATGTCTCTTTCTTTGGACAAGGATCTTCATCCTGATCCTCCGATGAGTCCGGCGTAGATGAATTCAAAGGCGGAAGCGGCTGGCCAAACGTCAATGGACCTTCTTTTAGACGGGGTCTGAAAAGGCCCGGTACGATGGCGACTTCAGGGATGCAAGAGGTGCAAGAGCATTCGGCCAGCGTCTCGTGCGCCGGCACACTCCCAAGGTCTTCCGGGTCTTCATCATCCACGACACGGCGACCGATTGTCCGGCCGTGATCGGCCAGAATGATGTTGCCTCTGGCGATCGTGACGTCCTCGAGCCTTTCGCAGTCCGGCGCGTTGCCGATCGCTGACAGACAGAGCGCAAATGGAAGCGAGTCGCCGGCCGCCCATTCGACTTCGACTACCGGCTGACCCGTGAGATGGTCTTTGTCGAGAGTGACTTTCGTCAGCAACACGGCGTGCCGATGAGCCAGATCAACATCCGCGGCTTCTCCGGTGCCCGGGCTGATGATCTCCTCGAAGATCAGCACATCGCCGGCGCGCAGGTTCAATTTGCGTTTCGGCTCCGGGTGGCCGTCGTCACCGTGGGGTTCTTGATGCTCGTCTTCGTGATGGTTTTCCTCATAGCCGTGTTGATCCGGGCTGTCGTCATTGTGATGGTGTTGTTTTTCCTCAGATACGCGTTGATCCGGGTTGTCGTCGCCGCACTCGTCGGGCGGCGGCGGCGGCGGCTTGACCGGCCAGTACGCATCGACCAGAGTCGCGCTTGTTGCGCCGCGCGGCAGACAACACTCGAAATCGCCCCAGGTGTAGAAATGTATCTCGTTGTGCGCCTCAAACAGTGGTAGTTCGTCCGTTCCCATCGCCTCGAAGACTTCGTAGTTCTCGCGCTGCAGGTTGAGTTGGCGCAGGGTCTCGCGCGTCAGCATTCGCGCGGCTTCGGGGAGGGCCTTGTTGTGCAGCGTGATGAAGGCAACCTCGTTCTTCTTAAGCGTGACGTCGCCTCCCTTCGTTTCAACAAAGACCCAGGCGCGGGCATTGCAGCCTTCGTGCATCAGGTAATCGACAAGCCGCGCGTGACGGCGCACTGAAATTCGCTGCCGCGCTGTGTCCAGGTAGGCCTCCGTGGCGACCGCATCCTGATAGTAACTGAGGTGATCGCCCGCGTAAGCCAGCACCTCCACCAACGCTATGCCGAGATCCGGCACGTGACGTTCGCGCCAGTCCGGCATGACGAGTGAAAGGCGATCGAAGATTATTTGTCGAAAGCTCGAGTAGTCCTTTGCCAGATAGCTGATTTCGGGCTGAGGCAACTGCCTCGGCGGACACACGTGTACCGGCAAGCAGTCGAGATCGCTTTTGCAACCGGACTTGAATGAAAAAACGATTTCAGCAAACCGCGGGTCGAAACCGCGCAAGGGGCGATCGGCCGGACGCCCGCGTTTATCCGTCTCGACAAAGCGCAGCGTGTAATCGGAAAAATCTCCAGGCTTATCCACCGTGATCTTGAGACAGTCATCAAGATCCTTGCCTGCCGTCCGGCATACGTCGATGTGCGTGGCTCTGATTCCAATCACGCGCCGGCCGCCGGAGATAACGATGTTGTTCTTGCTGATTGGATCGGGAGCTTTGGCGAGGAAGTAGACGTGCAGCGTACGCTGATCTTCGCTGATCTCCACGTAGTCGATGCCATTAAGATCAGGATGACCCTTCGCGTTGCGATGATCGCGCACCAACTGCCGCCGCAAATCTTCCTCACAGTGTTCGGGAGTTTTCATAACGGGTTCCTTCCGGCGCTACACCCTGCGCGAGAGCTCGGCTGTCCTGAGTTCATTCGTGCGCCGCACCAGATAGCTCAACTCGAGGCTGAGCGTAGACTCTTCAGCGGTGACTTCGAGCTTCTGCAATTCGATCAGGTCGCCAAGCCATCGCTGAATTGCCGCCTGAACCGCCCCTTGCAGCGTACTCGCCAGCTCCTTGCTATTCGGCGCAAAAACCATTTTCAGCAGCCCGGAGCCGAAGTCAGGCCGATTGACCCGTTCGCCCGGGCTGGTGAAGAGCAATTGCTCGAGCATGTCTCGGATGTGATCGTCGTCGCCGGTCGTGGCTGTGCGCCCGCGACCGTCAAAATGAAACGGGAAGTCAATGTTCATCACGTCCCCTTCACTCGCACTTGAGTAACGATAATGTTGAGCGGCGTCCCGGTTGGCACGCAAACGGACTGGCTGTCCTGCAACAGCACTGGCACGCTGCCCGCGCGCACGCGCGTGGCGGCGGTGACCCATTGCGCCGTGGCGCACGGCGGACTCGGCACGGTGGCAAGCGCGCAGCCGGCGATCACGTACTGGCTGGTCTGCGTCACGATCGGCTGTCCGCTTACGGTCACGCGCGGATTGGTCACGACCGGCTGCGCCTGCCCCGGCGGATGCGAGCACAACACGGTCGCGCCCAGATGCAATAGGAAGCCTGGCATTCAAATCACCTCCAGCGCGCCGTTATTGATCGAAACCTGTGGTCCCGTGAGCTTGATGCTGCCGCCCATCCCGTTGTTGATCTCGATTCCGGTGGTGTCAATCTTGATCTTCATCCCCGTCTGCGTTTCGATGGTAATGCCGCCCGCTCCGGGCAGATCGTTGATCGTGATCGTAGCCGTGTCGGTCTTGAGAACTTTCATCTCGGCAACCGCGGGTGAGACGGGCAGCTCACCCTGGGCCCAGAAGCCGCCGGCCCAGATCGGATACTCGGGATCGCCATGTTCAAACTCGACCCAAACCGAAGCATCAGTCGGCGGAATCAAGAACAGACCGACACCGTTTCCGGTATAAGGCAGCGCGGGCATCGCCCAGCCGCTTTCGTTGTCGCCAAAAACGTCCGGCACTTTCACGCGCAGCCGGCCCAGCATCAAAGGGTCGCGGTTGTCAGTGACCTTGCCGCGAAACTTGCCGAAGAATGGTGGTCCTTGCCCGTTCATATTCCGTTCGCTTCCTTCAACTGAATTGCGGCACGACCAGCGGCGTCAGCGACCCGTGCCCTTCGCGCGTCAGAGTGAAACTTTGTTTGTATTCGCCGCGCCGGATTCGATGCGTCACCTGCTTGACGTAGTAGTTGCCGTTGTAGCTCGCGCCCACGCCTCGCACGCCTACCAATCGCCGCGAGCGCAGCGCCTGTCCGTAACGCACCGCGTCGATCTCGCCGGTCGCGGTGATTGCGTCCGACGATTCGGACGTTGACGATAGCGCCCGAAGCAGGCCCTGACCTACATCGAGGTTGGCGGTGTCACGCGAAATGGAGCTCCGCAGCGCCGCCGCCGGACGCGACGCAAGCGGCGGACGCAACCCGCTTGGCGCCGGAATCGTTATCGGAGTCTTGGTGATCGGGTCGAGAATAGTGATCTTCGGCGCGACCGGCCCGAGCGCGTTGAAATGAAAATTGATCGGCGAGTCGAGGTTGGTCTGCGGCCCCATGTTCATCGACAGCGCGGGCTGCGGTAGTCCCAGCCGGTTATCAAGCCCCCAGTAAGCCTGGCTGATGCCCGGCGCCGGAGTCGGCTCAGTGTAAAAGACAAATCCATTGCGTGTGGCCAACCGCCGGATGTAAACCAGGTCGGTCTCCTGTTGCGATGGCACTCGATTGATCTCGATCGGTACATCAGTCGTTGGTGTGACTTTCGGAACGAGGCCGAACTTTGTGTAGTTCGCGAGCAGCTTTGTGACGATAATCGAGTCCGGCTGGTTGGGATGCGTGTCGCTCTTTGGATCCAGATCGAGCCTAAGACTGATATCTTCGCCGGTGATTACCAGCGTCGATTCGCCGGGCCGGTTGCTCGGCACGACTTGATGGCTGGTGATGATGCCGTCAAGCAGCACTTCCGGCAACACGCCCATCAACACCGCGATGACGATACGATTGGGCGGATCGAAATAGCCGTTTCGCAGCAGCCCGTAATCGAGCAGCGAGTCTTTCCCCAAGCTGAAAGTCATCTGAAACCCGTCGCGTTCGGTATCGTTGTTGCTCACCTCGAGACTGACGAACGACTCCATCACCTCATAGGGCGCGGGGCGCGGCAGGTTCGCGCCGATCAGCAGTTGTAGTTTTACCACAAGATCAGGCACGTCATTAACCTCCTGTCGGCATCGGAATCTTCAGCCGGCGCCCGATCTCTTCGGTCAATTCATCGGGCCGCATCGCGTCGTTTACATCACACACCTGCCAGAACTGCTCCGGATCCCCGAGGTACTTCGCCGTAACGTTGTCGAGCCGGTCGCCTTCTTCGACTTTGTGTTCGGCGATGATCACCGCCCCCGCCGAAGGCGGCAGAAAACGCCGCCGCAGATAGACGATCTCTCGTTGATCGGCGGTCACGTATTTCACAATCTCGACGGAGTAGTAACGACTGGTTCGTGGAAACATCTTTTCACCTCAATGGTCGAACACATCGGAAGCGAGCGCGCCGCCGTGCGGCCCGCCGCTTCGCGCTAGAACAGCTTCATGGAAGCGCTCAGGTTCACTGCGCTGTTGGCTATATTGGCATTGGCCAGCACCTCTTTGGCGATGTGGTGCGCCAGGAAAAGCTGGTACCCCGGGTTAGTCACCTTCAAATCGAAGTAGCTGAGCACTTGCAACGTCAGATCTACTTTGGCGCGAATCGGATTTAGCAGCGTGTCGTAAGCCTCTTCGGTGATGCTGAGACTGGTGATCCGCACCGGCACCACCCGCGCCGGTCCCCAGAAGAACAGCGTCAGCGGAGCCTCTGGCGGAATGATTTCGAGAATGCCGGTCAGCGCCAGCGCCGTGTTGGCGATGGTCAGCGCGCTCCCGGGATAGAGCAGCATCTCGAGCGCCGCCAACGTCGGATGAATCCCCGAAACGACAGCCAGCGGATTGCCCTGCTCGAGTTGATCCGTCGCGTCGATCTCGACGCTGAGCGTGATCGTCTCCTTGGGCGGGCCGGTGAGCCGAAACGCTTCCGAGCGGTCGGCGTTGTCGCCTCCTCCGCTTGACCGCGCATCAATTCGCCGCGTCAACGAGTCGGGGTTGTATTGAAACACCACGACACTGGCCAGCGGCTTGAGCGGGTCGAGCCCGATGATTGCGCCCTTGAGGAGACGCGGTGAATTTGGGAATGTGCTCATTACTTTTCTCGCTTCGATCTGCGGGCGTTCCTTCGTCCCGCACAGTTCCTAGCTGTACTTTCGATCCTCGACTCGCAGCGCGGAGGTTGCTTGATCACCGGCTCCACATAAGTATCAACGGCTTCCGTCTAGCTCAGGTCACCTGGCTCTGCGCCGGTCTGCCCCCCATAGTTTGTTTCATCTCAATAGATTTGAAGTTGCGAGTTCATCAACCGTTTCATATGTTCCTCATCCCTATGGCGCGCCTGACGCGCCGAGCGGCTGCAACCGGAGGGCGACCGGCATCGTCCCAGTCTGGGGCTCGTTGGGGGAAACGCCAGGGGCAACGACGAGCTTGCGGACCTCGGGGAAGATGGCACGTGCGAAGGCCTGGGTCTCAGGCGTATCAATCTCGGCAAAGCCAGTGTTCAAAACGCGGATCGCACCACGCTGGAGGTCACGAGTGTCGAGAATCACCCGGCCGGTCGCGACTTCGACACTGATCCGGAGAATGACCTCGCCGCGCATAATAGGCCCGGTGCGATGGGACAGCGCGATCTGCCGAACCGCATCGAAATAGGCAGTGCGAGGAAGACCGCCGGCTTGTACCCGCGGCACCGCACCCTCGATGTCGAGGAACTCGGCGAACAGCGGAACGCCACCAGGGCCAACGAAGTCAATGGGCGTCGCGCCGCGCAACATCACGGCCCCGGCATCGCTGCCGGTCGCCGGTCGTGAGGATACGTTAAACGAGCCTGAGCCGGTGATGCTGCCGCTCGCAGTTGACGACCAGTTTGCATTGAGTCTGAAAGTAAGGCGTAGTCCGCCCAGGAACTGAGTCGCGCCGTGCGTATCAGGCGCCGGTGGGTTCCTGCGGCGCGCAACCACCCAGGTGTTGAAGTCGAGCACTCGGCTGCCGCGGTCGGGCACGTTATTGCGCAATGGCGCTTGCCTGCGCTGTTCAGCCTGGATATCCGCCGACGGCGTGTTTGCGGGAAGTAGGGGTCCTAAGAGCGGTTGGAAAGTTGGCCTCTCGAGCGTAACGTCCCGCCCACCGCCTGGCCGCGGCACTTGTATGCTCTGGACGAACAGACTCGACGGGATGTCGGGTAGAAACCGGAAAGCGCGGAAATTAGGCGCGTCTGTAAGCGAGACCGGGTTCGCCCCGGGTGCGGCGGCTACCTTGGAGTTTGTGTTGAACCACGGCGGTTCGCTCAGGGGATCATTGCGCCGCGCCCCGTCCCGCAACGGCAGCGGGAAGCGGCGACGTTCCCGGCGGCCATCAACATGCGTGTTGATCCAGTTCTCCGCCATGACGGTCTGGACGAAACCGATCTCGAAGTTGGCAATGCTCGCGGGCGCTCCGGCAGCATCAACGGTGGCATCGACCACGAAGGGAGAATCAGGCTCGATGCCGACCGTGAGGGGATTGGAAGACGGTGAGGGAACCGCCGCCCCACTTGTGCCGGAGGAAAGCCCCAGCGAGGTGACGGTGAAATTCGGTGGCGTCTCCATCGTCGCCGGGCCTCGCTGTCCGGCGAGCGGGCCGGGCAACGGCTGGTCGGCGCAGCGGGGAATGAAGCCGCTGAATGGATCGACAGGGTTCGGTCGCGAACGGACATCAAAGCTGGTGTTCAGCGGATCGAGCGAGATGCGGCATTCTGGAAACCCTGCAAGGTGGACGAGGTGCATCCCGGCGCGGTGCTGATCCTCGAAGTTCGACAATACGGGCCGCGAGAAATGATGAAAGGTGAGATCGGTGATGCGGTTGGCGGCACAACCGATCGGATCTGTGGCGTCGGCAATTCTGCGCGAGATGACGATGGTATTGGCGCCAGTGCTCGCAGTGGTGCCTAGCTCAACAGAGGCGCTAAGGCTGGTCTCCGCGCCTTCGATCAGCACCGACGTCCGGGCAACGGCCTCTCCCAGCGTGCGCCAGCGGCCACAACTCCAGCGCGCGAAATAGGCGTCAGCGGCAAGCGGATAGTCGCCGTTTTCGAGCCGCTGCTTGGCCAAATTGCGGATCTGCGACATTGTCATTCCCGTGGCGTCGACACGCGGAGCCTGCTGCGGGGGATCGGCCTCGATCACGGCAACGCGATTGAGCGGCCGCGCTGCTGCGCCGACGCCGAATCTCTCGGTCGGCCCCTTCGACACCGCTTCGATCTGTTGCTCCTGGACGCCGAGGTTCACCATCTCGCGGATCATTCGGTTCAGCCGGTGGCAGCTCAGATTACGGTTGTACAGCGTGGCGTTCTGGGCGGTCCCCGGCCCCTCGATGCTGGCATAGGCGCGCAAGCGAAAGCTCGTCCCTGACGGCTGGCCGCTGACCAGGGTCCGCAACTGACCCAGGTCGGCAGGGTCGCTTAACACGTCCGAGTCGCTACAGAACTGGAAGACGTTGCCGTCTATGTCCTCACCATCTTCGTTGCAGGGCGGCGTCGGCGCAAGGTTGCCGAGACGCGTCGGGGTGCGTGGGCAGTGCGGCTCGCTGAGCGCGGTGGGATCGATGTTGACGTCTGGGACTGGAAGGCCGGGGCGCGTCGGTTGAGTGCTGCCCGAACCGGGACGGGTGATGAAGTCTTCTTCCTCCTGACGCTGGACGAGCCCGATTGCTGAAGGCTGTTGGGTATGTAGTTCAAAAGCATTACCCGTTACAATAGCGTTCGCAGCAGCCCGGGCTTCGTGTTCCGAGTTTTCACTAGGATGGGTCGTCCGCAATTCGCTTGTCCCTCCGCTAGCGTACGCCTGCTGTTGAACAACGTGTGCCAGCTCATGCCCAAGCAACTTACGCCCTTCGGTTGTCCAAGGCTGGTATTTCCCGTCTCCAACTACCACGTCACGCCCGACCGTGTACGCCTGCGCATTAATAGCCTCTGCAGATTCTGCTGCAGGTGCGTCGGCATGAACCCGCACTTTGCTGAAGTCGTGCCCAAACCGTGGCTCCATGAAGGCGCGGGTGCCGCCATCGAGCGGTTGACCGGGCGAGCGCAGCACGTCGTGCACGATTGCCGGGACCTCAGGTTGAGCTCCGGTTTTTTCGCCTGCGCCCGCCGGGCTACGTTGCAGTGTCCGTCCCTTATTGCATTCATTACAGTTGCCGCCGCCGATGGTGTGGCTCCCACATGCACACTTCCGCTGCAACCTGCCGTCGCGCGCCGCGATGGAAAGCGGCGGCGAATTCTTTTGAATCGTTGATCCGCTGTGTCTGCTCACTAACATGCTTCTGACGTTCATCCTATGCGCGCAATCGGCGGCGCGCGTTCAACCCGCTTGCATCACATTACGCATCGATCCCCTCCGGCCAGGTGACCGATCACATTCGTCATACAATATGGATTCGTTATCGCCTCGAAGCTTCCCATCGAGCCGCAATGCTCCGAATTCATGACGTCCGGCGTGGGATGATCCATTTGAAAAAGCGGAGCGTGAAACAATTCATGAGTCAGGATTAGAGCCCGTAACACTGAATTGGTTCGCGCTGGGTCGATGGTCTTGGGACAGATCCTAATTCGCGTGTCCTCGAACCTCGCGTACGCAAAGTTGTTTCCCAGTTTGCAGATCTCATCATCGGGTCCGGCAAAGAAAAATGGCGGCACAGTCATATTTTGGTTCTCGATCATCAAGGCCCTGGCCCAGCTCACCAATGGGCAGAATGAGCTATCTGTCGGAAGCGTTCCGAGCCATGAAACGAAGGGCCTCAAGTCGTGACCGAGGCGCGACTCCATCAAGGCGCGTGTGTTTGCATCGAGCGGCCGTCCCGACGAGCGCAAGGTCGCATGCACAATCGGCGGCGCTTCTCTTGGCGTAGTTTGTTCGCCGATGTGAGCCGAACGTTGGAGTGTCTGCTGCTTCTTGCTGCACTCTGCGCAATCGCCGCCGCCCACGGTGTGCTGGCCGCAGGCGCACTTGCGCTGCAACTGGCGGACGGCCGGTTGAAAGCGGCCGGTGCTGTTTTCTTTTTGATAGAAACCTGTCTGCCGCATTTCTTGCCTTTGACGCCTCAGTCTATGTCTTCGACCGGTTAGCGCGGGCACTTCCATGCTTATAGTCGGCGCCCATACTCGGCGCTCCGTTGCTAATGGGATCGCCGCCAACGAGACTTTTTGATCCACTAGCGCGGCCGAAGATTTACCCTTCCTGAAGCCTCGCAGTCGTAAACATATTCGCGGCGGGGACCCCCATCCACCCCGCGTTGTCTGGCTATAACGAAGTTGGGTACTCTAGCCAGACTCACGCCGATACTTGTGCCATCCGGATAGGTCACAAAACACAACCTGTTATCGCCCTGACACTGAATGTCGGCCATTGACGGGGCTCCACCCAACTCAGTGCTGTAGTAGAAGTCCGCAATCACCTTGCTAAAGCTCTGCGGGTCTGATTCCCAACCTGCGCATGCATTGTTACTTTGACCGGGCGCCGGCTGTCTTTGCATGAGCTGCCCCGGAAGACCGGACAACGCGAACTCATTTCGTCCGGCGGCCGGCCCGTTGCGTACGACGGTGGCGGCCACGGCATCCGCCTCTCGCTCATGAGTATCGCCCGGCTCGGAGATCCGGAATGTCCGCAGTTCGGCGCTTTCTCCGGCTGATTGTTGCTGGACCACATGGGCCAACTCATGCGCCAGAAGCATTCGTCCCGAGTAGGTATGCGGAGCAAATTGACCGGCGTCGAATACGACTTCCCGGCCGACTGTATAAGCCAGCGCATTTGTCGCTCGCGCCGATTCGGCCGCCTTCGCGTCCGCATGCACGCGCACGCCACTGAAGTCGTGGCCAAAGCGCGGCTCCATGAAGTCGCGAGCGGCTGCGTCAAGAGGCTGCCCCGGCGAGCGGAGCACTTCGTGGACGATCGGCGGCACTTTGTTTGGCGTTTCACTGCTCGATGCCATGCGCTGCATGAGACCCTTCTTCCTCTCGCAGTCTGAACATCCGCCTCCCGCGATAGTGTGTTGCCCGCACGATGCGCACTTGCGTTGCAATACGCCTTTCATCGCAAGCGCCGGCTCGCGTGCTGTTGCTCGCATTGTCTCTCGATTGCTCACGAGGTTTTCCTTTTACGCATCTTTCACTGGATGTAGCTAAACGCCGGATAGTCCCGGACGAGTGCAGCATGCAACTCACTCGGCAGTGCGGAGACTCTCTCCGTCACCCGGATGTTCCGCGCGGTCGAAAAATTAGTGGCATCGCGAAACGAGTGCTCGACGTCGATGCCTACGTGGTAGAGAGTGCGATAGTCGCGAATCAAATATATCTCGAAGCGCGCGCGAGAGATGACGCTGCGGGCGCCGAGACCGTACTCACGAGTGACGAGCGAGCGGAGCGGCGTTGGGGCGTCGGCGATCATCGTCAGGTCCGGCTCGCGTCGCGCGGTCGAGGTGCTGGCCTCATAGAAGGGATCGGTCGCCGAGCGGCTATCGACACTGTAGTTCCGCGGGCCGTTGTTCGTCGTAAGGGGATAGGTTCGCGCGCCGATCGTCACTGTGTCGGTCAGCCAACGGTTAGCGCCGCTCGCGTCGGTGACCTGGACCTCACGCCAGATGAACTGCAGCCATCGGGAATCCGCGGCGAGGCCGCCGCTGTAGGCCACTGCAAACGATACTGAGCTGGTCCCCCCGCCTGGCGTCGTATACTGGACGGCGGTCAGCGCGCTGACCCGACCACCTTCAACTGTAGGTGGCGGTGTCGCGGGAGGAGTGCCGCTGCCGGGAACGGTCTGGAAACTGCCGCTTGGTGAGGCCGGGGGTGGCGCGTTGAGAAGGTAGAGGGCATAGGAAAGTTCGTCGCCGCTCATCTCGTTACGGATGTCATCCTCCAGCGCCCGGCCGAAGATCCGTTGGTAGGCCGCTTTTAGCTGCGTTGACAAAGCTGCGTTGCGGTTGAGTGGCAACAGAGTCGCGTAGACGGCCTCCTCGTCTGTTCCAATTTGGCCTGTCATCGCAGCCTCCAGCCGGCGGGCTGCGGCGTCGAATTGGGCCTGAGTGCTCGGAGGCCCTGTCGCTACCGCGCGACCGCTGGCCGGGTTGATACCCAGCAGCTCAAGAGCGAAGTCAAGCTCGCTGCCACTCATCTCATCCCGAATCTCCGTCTCCAGGTCGTGGCCATATCTGGTCTGGTAGGTGCTGCGAAGAGTGCGGATGGCGGCCGGATCGCGCTCAAGTTTCTGGAGCGTAACGTAGATCAACTCCTCATCCGTGCCCCAACGTGCCATCGCACTGTTCAGCGCCTCGGCCATCGCAGAAAAGTCCAACGTCGTGAGGGCGACCCGAGCAAGCACTGGTGACGCGAGCGCACCGCCCTGCTGCGCGACATGGGTGAGTTCATGCGCGAGCAGACGCCGCCCGACCGCTGTGTCGGGTGCGTACTGGCCGGCCCCAAATACAATGTTGCTGCCCACCGTGTAGGCCGCCGCGTTTACCGCTCGTGCGGAATCCGCGGCTTTGGTATCGGTATGGATGCGCACCTGGCCGAAATCAACGGCACTAGCCGCAGGCTTCGCAGGCTTGGGTACGGGCGCTCGCGTGACGAATTCGGCGTTGCGCTCGGCCGCCTGCTCGAAGTCATCATCAGGAGTGCTGATGTCCAATGCTGTCGGCATCGGCTGGGCCGCGGACCGGTGGACGTTCACTTGTGTGAAGTCGTGCTCGAAGCGCGGCTCCATGAACGCGCGTGTTTCCAAATCGAGCGGCTGCCCGGAAGAGCGCAGCACTTCATGGACTATCGGCGGCACTTCGCCAGGCATTTGTTTGCTCGATGCGTTGCGCTGCATCAATCCCTTATTCTTAACGCACTCCGAACATTCGCTGCCGCCCACGGTGTGCTGGCCGCAGGCGCACTTGCGTTGCAGCATACCGCTCATCTGCAATGGTGCAGGCGGGGATACCATTGCTCGAATTGTCTCTCGACTGCTCATCGGCTATTCCTTCACCAGTCGTCGCGTCACTAGCCCCTTCGTCATAGCCCTCGCATCTCGGCTACCAGCTCCTTTCACAAGGTGCGGTGAGCTGTTACGCACTCATCGTTTGCCGTATTCGACTGCAATCCGGAGCGCTCCTGGTCTTCGTCCTCAACGGGAGATCAGGTCCTCCGTTCCCTCGAGTATCTCCAGTGCTCCCGCTTTGACAGCGGCATTCAGAATCGCGTTTGTCTCCTCATATCTGTCTTCGGGAACGGTTAGATATATCCGAATCTGCCGTCCCGGAAATCCGGCTTGAGGTCGTTCGAGATGAAAGGGAATGCCTTTTGACGATAGCAGTCTGGCGATGTTGCGCTCATTCTCGGCTGAGTTGCGATAGTCTGCGATGGTCAAGCCCTTCTCAATCGTCTCTTGCCTAAGACTGGGCCCGTCATACGCAAGCAGTCGTCTGATGGCATCGTTTTGGCTATCTATCTCTTCATCCTCACTCATCTGTACTCCTAGCAACCGGATTCCTCACTCACGGCACGTTGCCCGTGAAGCGCGCCGACAAAGCGCGCCGATCAATCTGAACTCCTCGTGAGAACAAGCGACTCGCTCGCCGGCGATGCGGCGCAACAACCCTCCTGTTTCAAACGCACATCGCGGTCTTAACCCTCAGGGCCCGCACGACCTGTTGTGCCCCCTAAAGTTATCCGGGACCAGCCCGCCTTGTATGAAAGCTGGCGAGCCATCACCATCCGGTTCCGTGACGTTGAGAGCGGTGCTTGTCGGGGTTACGGTTGAGGCACCGCCTGCTGCTGGTACTGCCACATTTGCCGCCCAGTTAATGTCCCAATCAATATGATGGAGGGATCTGACGCAGCCGCTTGCTTTGTGACGCACCGCAACCCAGGTACGGAACGTGTCTATCATAAACCCGCGCACGAGGGTCGCGGGCGAAGGCTGGCCCGCGCAGGCGGGGTTATCACTAAGATTAACGAAGGCAAAATCCCGCGGCTTATCGGGCCAGGTCAGGTTAACCGCGGCCCCATTAGCGGTGAAATCTACCAAGAGACCGGGCAACGACGATGTAACGAAGACGGGGTCATATTGGCCGCCCGAAAGCGAAAGGCCATCCTTGATCGGAAATGGCAAAGTGGTGCGGATCTTGATCCCGTTGGAGAAGGTATATTCCATAGCGTCGCTGAGCATATTCGAGGCGAAGCCAACCTGAAATTCCTGAGCTTTGGCGTTGCTCGGCGCGGCGATGGTGATGCGGGGATTGTAGTTTGCTTGAGCGGTGCCTAGCATCTGCAAGACATGTTTGCCGCCTACTACCAGGTCGCGGAGGTTCACCGATGGATTTGCGCCCGTGGCGACTTGATTCGCCAGCGCGAAGGTGACGCCTTTGAACGGCGCATCACAAGTCGCCAACTTCGGGGCCGGAGCCGCCAGTGGTCCTTTGAGCGCCACGGGTCCAACGCCGGTAAGCAGAGTAGTGTCATGCTGGTCCAACAACCCCATAGTTTCCGGGCCCACTAAGCCATCAATCTTGAGTGCGCCGGCGTCGGTTTGGAACCGTTTCACCGCAGCCTCTGTCTCTGGGCCGAAGATACCATCCGCGCCCCCGAAGGGCAGGGGATAGCCCTGGTCGATTAGCGATTGTTGGATCAGCCGCACGTGCGTCCCCTGAGAGCCTTTGCTAATCAGTCGTTCGTCGTCGAACGCCGCTTCCAGCCTTTCGTTTCCTGAAAAGCGCGGTGCTTGTAAATCGTGCCCGTCGCCGATAGTGCGTTGAAGCTGCGCCGTCCGAGCAGCCCCCTCGTTCGACTGCTGAAGCGTGTGCGCCAATTCGTGCGCGATCACCTTACGCCCCGCACTGGACTCCGGCGCGTATTCTCCTGCGCCGAAGACGATGTGATCTCCGACGGTGTAAGCTTTAGCGTTGACAGCTCTGGCCGACTCCGCTGCGCGCCCATCGGCATGCACTCTCACGCGAGAGAAATCGTAACTCACAGGGGATTCTGCCCGGGCAGGGGCGCGCATCACGGTCTCTGCAATGTGATCTGCTTCCAACTCAAAGCGATCTACCGCTGGCCCGACTCTGAGCGCTGAAACGGCACCGTGCGAACGTTCGGAAGTCGCTGGAATGCGCGAGAAGTCGTGGCCAAAGCGCGGCTCCATGAAGGCGCGCGTTGCTCCGTCGAGTGGTTGACCGGGGGAGTGCAGTACATCATGCACGATCGGCGGCACGCCGCCGGGGCTTTCAGCTTCAAGTTCCGAGTTTCGAGTTCTGCGTTGCAACGATGAAAGTTTCTGGCCGCATTCGTCACACGAGCCGCCGGCGATCGTATGTTGCCCACAATCGCACTGGCGCTGAAGAATGCCGCCGGCTTGAGGCGGCGCCGCAGCCGATGCTTGATGCGTCTGAGATGCAGCTTGCCGATTCATTTCCCAATGCCCCCATAGACCGCGCTCGCGATTTGTTGCCCCAACCTGCTCGGGTTGCTGTTACTCGCCAAATAAATATCCGGAGCATGCGTTGAAGCCATTGCGCCGCCCGCCATCAAACTGTCTGCCAATCCATCGACCCCGAGTAAGCGACTTAGCTCCGCCTCGACAGCCGCCTTCACCAGCGGACCGTGGTGGTGTTCGATGGGCAATCCATCCAAAACCAATCGTTCGATTTGAACATTGATCTTCAAGCGGCCCCCTTGGTCTGCGCTAACTCAGACTCCGCAACAGGCTTCGGCTCTTGCCAGTACAAATCGGCTTCGCTGACCGGACGCTCGAGTTTTCCGAACTCGGCGCGCGCAGCTTCGAAGACGAAAGGCATCGTCACCGCCTGATTCGCTTTGGCGGCGAGGAAGGCTGCGTTCAAGGCGACGTTGTGAATGTTGCCGCCAGTCAGGTTGAGTCTCGCCAGCCGATCAAAGTCCAATCCTTTTGTCAGCGCCTGCGGCGGGAATACCTTCTCCCACATTTCCCGCCGTTCGGCTAAGCCGGGGAACGGGAAGTTCACGATGAAGCGCAGCCGCCGGACAAAAGCCGAGTCCAACGCGCTCTTCATATTCGTCGCCAGAATCGCCAGGCCACGATAAGCCTCCAGACGCTGCAACAGGTAGTTGATCTCGATGTTGGCGTAGCGGTCGTGGCTGTCGCGAACCTCACTGCGTTTGCCAAACAGGGCGTCGGCTTCGTCGAAGAACAGAATCGCGCCGCCGTCTTCGGCTGCGTCGAATAGACGGCGCAGGTTCTTTTCAGTTTCGCCGATGTACTTGCTGACAACCGCGGACAGATCTATGCGGTAGAGATTCAGGCGCAACTCGTTGGCGATGACTTCGGCGGCCATCGTTTTGCCTGTGCCGCTGTCTCCGGCAAACAGCGCGCTGATGCCCAGACCGCGGTTCATTTTTTGACTGAATCCCCATTCCTCGTAGACCTTCGCGCGCTGGCTGACCTGGGCGGCGATCTGATGAAGCAGTCGGGCCTCCTGGGGCGGCAGCACGATATCATTCCACGTCGCTTTGGCGTCGAGCCGCTGCGCCAACTCGTCGAGTCGTGGGCGCGTGCTGGCCAGACATCCGTCCCAGAGCCGCTCGTGCCTCGTGCGCGTGTCATCCATCGCTGCGTCCGGGGCTGCGCCGGCCACCGCGCTCGCGATGCGATCGATCTCCGGCAGGCCCAGATTGAATTGGCCCGCCAGCAGCGCCGGACTGTCGGCGGCTGAATCACCCAGCGCTTGCGCCCACGCCGTCTGCTGTTCGGCTCGCGTTGGTTTGCCTACGTCGAGCGTGATGGCTTCGCTTGATGACAATTGGCGCACGTCACGCGTGTCCAGAAAAAAGAGACAACTGATGCGCGAAAGAAACCGAGGTAAGGCTGATGACCGGTTGCTTTCGGGCGATTCGGCGGCGGGCTTGTCGGCCTCGGAGGCGTCCAGATAGAAAGCCACCGGAATCAGAATGCTCTCGCGGTTGAGGAATCGCGCCAGCGTTTCCAACTCACCCGCATTTCCCGGCAGCCACTCAGCCGGCAAACGGTAAAGATGCAACCCGAGCGCGTTGGCCGCCTGCCACGCGATCAGTTGTTTGCTGGAAGAATCCTTGCCGGGCAATTGAATGACCGGGAGCCGCGCAGTCTGCTTTGCCTGCTCAAGCCGGCCGAGGATTGTCTCGACTGCCTTCTGCTGCGACGCAGGAAGCGGCATCACGCCGTGCGCAGGCTCGACCGGAACCAGCAACGGAGCCAGACGATCATCGAGATAGTTCAAGCCCTTCAGGTAATTCACTATGCGCTCGTCGGCGCGCAATGCGCTGGTGGTCAACGGTTGCGCGCCGGGCTGATTGATTTCGATTAGCCGCCAGTAACGTAGCGGCCGTTCGGGCGAAAGCGCTTCCCATACCGGCTCCTCGAACAACGCCATCGCCAGCGCAAAAGTCGGATAGGAGCGATTCGGACTGCCCTGAGCCAGACCGCACAGCCCCGCCACAGCGGTGTCCAGCTCCATTCCCGCGCATAGCAGAAGCACGTCGCTCTCAAAGCGGGATAACCCGAATCGCTGAGCCAGAATATGCAGGGCCGGGGGCGGATCAATCGCCGCAGCAGCTTCAATCTCAGCCGCAGCCTGCGCGAGTTGTTCATCGCTGATCTGCTTATCAGCCGGGGGCAGTAGCCCGACAGGCCGGCTCGCCCTTGGGGCAGCCGCTGACGGTTTCTGTCCCTTTAAGCGGGCAAACAGCGATGGCTCTTGAGGCTGAGTTGCGGGCGCGGGCAATTCGCTGACCGAGTGCCAATGGCCCGATTCGCGAAGGGCCTGCGTCTCAAGCCGCAGCCGCAACCACGCGAGCGCCGCTGAAAGAAACCGTGCATTGTCTTCCTGCCATTTGCTTCCATCGCTCATGAGATTGTCACCTTCGGCCCGATGAATTGATTGAAGGTCGAGCTGGCGTTGTTCAAATCACGCTCCAGCGGGCTCTCCGCGCCATCCACCTGCGTGCGTACCAGATAATCACCGGCCGGTACGCCTTTGATTTCAAAATCGATCGTAGCTGTGTCCTGCTGGTTGTTGATGGGGTTACCCTGGTTGTCGACGGGGATGCCGTTATCCCTCGGCGCACTAAGGATGAAACTGCGCGGAGCCCGAGTCGCTGGCGGATTGAATTCGTTCAACAACAGCGTCACTCGCTGAGACCTGCCGACTATCGGTTTGAAGTTCACGGAGATTTTCCGGGTCACTTGTTGTGTCACAGGATCAACCGGTGTTATGAAACTCGGCAGCGCGGGTTGCGTGATGACCGGAGCGAGCACGAACGCCGCGACGTTCGATTCAAAGCCCCGATGCGGCGCGGGCGGCGTGCCCATCAAAAACTGCTGCTCGACTTGCAAGCCCTGCACGCCGGCGCGCAAGTCGGCGGGCAGCGTCAGTTTAATTTCAGTGTCGGCCACCGACGCGGGGACTACCGGTGGCAGCAAGCTGCCACCGAGGCTGACCTGCGTCACATCGCCGGCCAGCGCCCTGCCGACGATGACGATGTTGCTTCCCGACGTAATCGGCCCGGCAGTCGGGCTGTCCGGCTTGATCTCCTGAATCACAGGCACGCGGAACGGCACCGTGTAAACATTGCGTTCGAGCACGGGGAACGAAGCGCTTGGAGTGTCATCTGCTTCGATCAACACGACTGTCCCCTGGTATGTGATCGAGAGGGTGTACTGCGTTTGAAAGAACACGGCCCAGAGTTTTGAAAGCTCTTCGAGCGAAAGCGAAGTCGGCGTGAACTTAACAAGCTCGAGGTCTTCGGCCAGGTTCGATTGCGCCAGAAAGGTCAGTGTGGGGCTGTTGATCGTCTCCCGAATCTGCTCTCGCGTCAGCACCGGGTGAGAGTGCAGCGCGCGAACCGTGCTGCCCAACAATCGCTGCGGCTCGAACTGCGCCTCACTGCCGTAAAAGGTCAGCAGGTAATGCAGGTCAAGCGCCGCTCGCGGTTTCTGAATCAGCCTGCCGTCGTCACTGCGCGTCGGCAGATCGGCGTTGCGCCACGCCGCATTCGGCGTGACCTGATACAAGTAGATGTTGACCCTGGTGCCGGGGACGGGAGCATTGGCGCCATCGGGACGAGTCGTCGTGACCGTCAAGCCGGACACATCTTGCTGCACGACGCTCTGAAGAAATTGCGCGAGCGCGGCAGTCACAGTGGCGATGGCCAGATGGTTGCTCACCGGCTGCCCCCACTTCGCTGGCGCAGGTAGTCATCCAGGTTCATCACCTGCGGCGCATTGCGCTGCCTTTCGGGTCTGGCCGCCTTTGGCGGTGTGGCGCGGACTTCAATGCGGCCAATCGAAACGTTGATGATCGTTTCCGATGGGGGAACTTCAGCGCCGACTGCGTTGGGCGCGCTCGGCAATAGGTTTGACCGTGCCTTGTGAGTTGGCGGAAGCAAGAGCTCCGCGCCTGGCCGGGGAATCAAGGTGGTGAGCGGAGCCGGCGTTGACTGATCGTTTTCGATGGTCTCCGTGATTCGCTGAACGACCACTCGCTCTATCGCTGATGACGGCGCCGGCTGCTCGAGCACCGCCGACGGAGCCCGTTGGAAAGAAGGCGGCGAGCTTTGTCCAGGCGCGGAAAGTTTCTTTCTCGGCGGCGCGACCGCTTGCTGAGGCGATGAGCTGAGCGGCAACGCTGAGCTGATCTCGGCCGATCTCTTGACCGGCGCCGGCCGAAACTCCGAACGCGTAACGTCCCTGGATGTGGTCGAAGAAGTTGGCTTCGATGGTTCGAGCGGCTCATCGGCAGATGGTTGCAGCGGTTTGCCAACCAGAGGTCCGGCATTCGAGGTTGGTATTCTCGCCGGTGTAGGCAAGGCTTCGTCCGATGAATGCGGAATGCGCTGATTGCGGGGCGCAACAGGTTCCACACCGGTCGAGGATTCGACTGAACGGGCCGGCGTTTTGAGGCGTCGATCGTTCTCAAACAACGCAGCCTCAGACGGCTCTCGATCTCTTATGACGGGCGGTCGAAGTGTTGTGGTCTTCTCTGGCGAAGGATCGCCGAAGGCCGGAGGCTGTTCCGGCTCTTCGGTGAGTTGCTCACCGGCAACCGTTGCCCGCGCAAAGGGGTCCTCAAATTCCGGGGTCGAAGGCGCGAGAGCATGAGGGACCTCCGGTGTCGGCGCCAGGAGCGGCTGGACTGGCAGCAGGGGCCTAAAAGTTCGGACCACCAGATTGTCGAAATAGTCACTCATCCGACCAGCATCTCCAGATAGCATTCCCTGCGCCAGGAACTCATATTGAGAATGTCTGATTCGCGCCATCCATAGGACGAAGCGAGCAAATGGATCTCGCGCAGCAGATGGATCGCCCGCGCATGCAGTTCGCTCCAGAGGTAAGAAACAATGTCGAAGCCCGCCTGCCATTGGTGCCGGCAACACGGGCATATCAAATCCACTTGCACATCAGCCTGGGGATCAGCCTGCGCAATTTGCTCGATCGCGGCGTCGATAATCTCCGCGGGCATTCCCGCGGTAAGAGCGGCGGATTCTGTTCGGCCTTGATGTCGAATGCTCAGCACACACTGCTCAAATAACCTGCCGCGGATCTCGGCAGGGCTTGCGCACCCAGCCAGCGCGAGCAGATCAAGACTGTTGGGTAGACGAAGCCGCAGCTCATAACCTGATCGATCAAACGAGAGCATGGGCGCGGGCTCAGCGTTTGACGATGCGCGAATGTCCACCACGCTGAAGCTCATCTCAAGACGCTCGCCGCACACCGGACAGTCGGCCAAGCTAGTCAACTGCTCGCCAAATAGCCTCTCCCGCAACGCAATGAGACACGCATCGCGCTGACCTATGCTAAGCGCGGCCAGCGTTTCACGCGAAGCACCCGGGCAGGCTGCAGCCAACATCGTCAACGCCCTCTCCACGGGCGCTTGATGCTGTCCACGTTCCCACACGTCCAGCAATTCCGCCGGAGACAACGACTCCACGGACCCAATCGCCCCGCGAGCGAGCGAAGATGAACTGGAAAAGCTGACCTCGTTCATCGTTCAATCTTCGATCATCACTCGAATCTCTGAGCGCTCAGGCTAGGTCAAAGTCGGCTCAGAAGGTTCGACAACCTCTGTGTCGCGCTCCCAACCTTCGTTTTCCAGTTTGATAGTTTGGATCAGAACAGCATTGGCGTTGGCATCCAGATCGGCCTGAGCCTGATATTCGGACACCCAGCAGCGAAAGACCTTGTAGGCGATCACCTTTTGACCGGATTCGTTGTACAGCTCGATGATGATGTCCTTGCGAAAATCCTTAAGGGACACCTCCTTGCCGAGACCGGAACTGAAGTCCCAGACCTTGCCCGCCCACTTCTCGAATTCCGGATCGTGAGTCACCCCGCGCTCGAGCGTGATGGCTTCATACTCGGAGCGGCCCGGCGACTTGCGGGTGCTGCTCGGATCGCCGCCCTCCCGGTGTTTTACGACTTCAGTAGTGCGCTTGAGCGCGCCGATCTTACTGACCCCCGCCACGAAACGTCCATCCCATTTGATCCTGAACTTGAAGTTCTTGTATGGATCGAACCGTTGCGGCTGAATGTTGACGCTGAACTGTGCCATAGCTGCTCCTCCGAACGCTTATTCGAATGATTGGCCTCTTCAGCCATGCCGAACCGGCGAGAGCTGAAGCCGATTAACCTGCCGTCCGCCTTTGTCTGAAACCTTACGTTTGAAGCTGTCCGGCGATCTGCTGGAGCTTGATGACCACAAACTCCGCGGGCTTGAGCGGCGCGAAGCCCACCAGAATATTCACGATGCCGCGATCGATGTCGTTCTGGGTGGTGGTCTCCTTGTCGCATTTGACGAAGTAAGCCTCGCGCGGTGTCGAGCCCTGAAACGCGCCCTGGCGGAAGAGCGAGTTCATGAACGCGCCGACGTTGAGCCTGATCTGCGCCCAGAGCGGTTCATCGTTCGGCTCGAAAACTACCCATTGAAGCGCGCGATATAGGCTTTCTTCGAGGAACAATGCGGTGCGCCGAACCGGAACATATTTCCATTCCGAAGCTAGTCGGTCATCACCCACGCGCGTTCGCGCGCCCCAAAGCACGTGACCAGCGGCGGGCATGGTTCTCAGGCAGTTGATGCCCAGCGGATTAAGTTCTCCATTCTCCGCGTTCGTTAGAGGGACAACCAACCCGGCGATTCCGGCCAGCGTGGTATCCAGGCCTGCGGGCGCTTTCCAGACTCCGCGGGTCGCGTCCGTGCGCGAGAACATGCCGGCGACGATCCCGCAAGGGACGAATTCCTCGAGCTGATTCCCGTGCAGCGGATTCGCTTGCTTGACCCGCGGGAAGTATATCGCCGCGTTCTTGCTTGCCTTACCGGCGCCGGTTAGGATCCCGGTCTTAGCGGTCTCCTTTGTCCGCCACCCATCCGGCGGATCGACGATCATCATCGCGCGACGTTGCTCGCAGTAATCAATCGCGTCATCAATCAGCCCCGTTTCGATCGAGCTCTCAGGCACGTGCGGTGGGATGCATAGCAGGTTGAACAGGTCGGCGTTATCAAGCGCGAAGAGCCCTTTCTTTGCGGCAGCCTTTCCTGAACCGGTGAAGGCTGTTCTGTCTAGCGTTTGTCCGTTCGAGGCCAGCTTATCGACCCCGGACGAGTGGGTGTCATCTCCGTCTTCAAAACCGTCAGTACCGGGAGCCAGGTTCGGGTGCGCGGTCGGGCGGGTAAAGGGAGCGGTTCCGGACGCGCGAATCAACAGAGATTCGTTCTTCAAGACCTTGTCGACGATGCGCGCGCTGTTCCTTGCCGTGAGATTGCGGAACGTTTCGGTTACACCGGTCTTGGTGTCGCGGACAGTGAGATTGAAAAGATCGGCCTTGGCGAACCCCGGCCCGAAGACCAGTGCGATGGTGGCGTCGTCCATAACGTCATCGTCAATACGTACGCGAAGGCTATTTCCCCATGTACCTTCGGCGGCTGCCTCCAGATTCAGCCCGTTTACCGACAGGCCGGCCTTTGTTATCGGAGCCGCGTTGTTGGCGGCTGCGGTTACCGCTCCAGCAACCGCGCCCGCCACTGCAGCCTGCACACTCGCTGGAGTTGGCGCCGGAGTTGTCACTGCCGCCGCATCAGTGGCAGCTTTCGCCACGGCCGTCGCGGCTTGCAACGCTGCTGCGCTCGTGCCCCCTGCCGCCGCCACGGCCGCCGTCGCCGCCAGAGCGACCGTTGCCGCTGTCGCGCCGGCGGCTCCAGCCGCCGTATCAACTGCCGACTTCACCGCTGTTGCCGCCGTCTGCGCTTGACCGGTTGCAGTAGTCAATTCCGTTTGGCGCTCCGCTTCGGTGGCGAACGTAGGGGTGAAGAGCCTCACGATGATCGCCTGGCTCCCGCCATTCCGATAGAAATCGCGCACTGCATAGCTCATAGTGCCCGGCACCCACAGCCCACCGAAGATGCGCTCAAAATCACCATAGTTGTTAATCACCACCGGCTCATCGACCGGCCCGCGCAGAGCTCGACCGATGAAGGCCGTAATTGAAGTGGCAACTCCGGTGATGGTCCGCACTCCACTGGGTATCTCCTCGATGTACACTCCTGGAAAGGTCAGCGCACTTGGCATGATTTGTTTGCCTCCTATACGTTTGTCCGATCAGCGCTCAACTTCACCGCGATGAGCAAGCGCGATCAACGACGAATGCGAATCGAACGATTTCTGACGAATTACTTAGCGCCCTGCTCGAGCAGCGCGCGGATTTCCTCTTGTCTTTGACTATTGATCAGGTAGCGGACGCGGGAGTCAGGACCCTTGCGCTCGAGGATCAACCCCCTGGTCGCTAGCTCCGCAAGCGCCTCCCTGACTTTTGAAGTCCGGCTCTCAATCTTTCTCTCAAGCAGCCACCACTCGACGATCCCTTCCAGTGTGTCTTGCGCTTCGGGGTTGTCGATCAGGTAGCCCAAAACGTCCCGAGCGATCTCTGACTTTTCCGTTGTGCAAGCCACACACTCACCCTCTTGTCGTAGCGCGCAATCAGCAGCAATCGGTGCGCCGCGGCTTAAGTGTTTTGTATGTCGTGTTGCGATGATGCGAGGTGGGTTCTTTTTGTCCGGGTAGTTTTGATTTGGAGGAGCGTCGGGGCCGATTGCCGCTCAAAATCTCGGTGGGACAAAAATATCCGCGTCCCGCCGACAGTTGTCCGGCTACTGGGCCCCGGACCTAAAGCTTCGCCCATCGATACTGTGCTTGCGCATCAGTTGACGAAGAGCGCGCGGGTCCTTCTGCGCCGCCCGCGCGGCCTTGCTGATGTTTCCATCATGGGCGCGCAACAGGCTGTTGATGTAGGACCGCTCGAACTGCGCGATCATTCCGGCTTTCATCTCACGAAACGACGACGCCGCCGCGCGCGTTTGCGCTCGCGGCAGATAGATGTCTTTGGTGCCAATCACGCCTTGCTCGCACATCACGACAGCTCGTTGGATCACGTGCTCGAGCTCGCGAATGTTTCCAGGCCATTCGTAAACCAGCAGCATCTGCATCACCTCTTCCGACAAGTCGGCAATTTGCTTGTCGAACTCTTCTGAGTATTTGGCGAGAAAGTGACGGGCGAGAAGCGGGATATCTTCGCGCCTCTCTCGTAGCGGGGGAAGCACCAGAGGAATCACGTTCAGGCGATAGTAAAGGTCTTGCCGCAGCCTGCCCATTATTACCGCCTCCTCCAGATCGACATTGGTTGCCGCCATGACTCGCACGTCAGCCTGGCGCATCTTCATTGAGCCCAGCGGCCGGTATTCCTTCTCTTGAAGGAAGCGCAGGAGCTTTACCTGCGCCAGCAGGGGAAGGCAATCAATTTCATCCATGAAAAGCGTGCCGCCGCCGGCTTCGTGAATCAAACCCAGCCGCGACGTGGCGGCGCCTGTGAACGCTTCGCGCTCGTGGCCGAACAATTCGTTCTCCACGAGGTCAAGGGGTATTGCCCCGCAGTTGACCGGCACGAATGGTTTGCTCGCGCGCGGACTCAGGTAGTGAATGGCCCTGGCGCAAAGTTCTTTTCCCGTACCAGTCTCGCCAAGGATCAAGATGCTCGCGTCGCTTCTGGCAACCGCGGGAAACTTGTTGACTTCGTAGAGGAACGCCGGGCTTTCGCCAACCAAACGCCTAAGCCCGAGTTTCTCCTTCAACGCGCGCACCGGCGAGGCTGCTCGCTGTGATTGCTCTAACAATCTCCACACGCGCGGAACTATATCGATGGCTTTGAATGGGCAAGTGATGAAATCAGACGCTCCCTCTCGGAGCAGTTCCAGCATCACATCAGGCTCGCACGCATCGACCACGACGATTACCGGCACGTCTGAGGATTCCGCCCGTATCGAGCGGAGCGTGCTGACGGTTTCGCCCAGCCGGCTGGACTGCAGAGTGAGGAATAGAAGTGATGGGTTCAACCGCGAGACGATTTTGAAGCGATCGTCCAGCTCTGCGCCGGCTTCCGCTGTGGCCACGGATTTGTGTTCAATCTTTACGGTCGAGCGCAATGTTGTCTCGAGGAGCTCGCGCACGGCATCAGACATGCCGTCTGCGGGGGAAAGGTCGAGCAATAGAATTGTAGCTGGCTTCATATCCTGCTCCTTCTGTAAGGCCGTTATCCAAAGTCGCTGCGGAACCTCATCTGAGGTCACCTTAGATGATACTTCCCATTCTCTATGACGCGAATTGCGTCCCGGATAATCCAAATAGAGTTGTAAGGAATTCAATTAAAACGACCGAAGAGCCGGTGAGGCCTGCCCTACAAGATGCCAAAGCACTTTGCGGATGCTGCAAGACCTCCGACCCGCCGGGCTCTCGATGAAGGCATCCCGGCTGAGGTCCCGGTTAGCGCGGTCAAAGAGGTGATCGGTCAAGGTGGACAGACCCACAACCATGCGTTATGTTTATGCGACGGATGAGGGCAAGCCTCGAGTGGAAGCGGCGTGGCGTGGCAAAGAAAAAACCTGCCACAAATCTGCCACAAACGCTCGAAAAGACAGCGTGAGGCGAGCCCACAAGTAGCACCACAAGTAACAGATGATAAAGGATGGCGGCGTAGCTCAGGTGGTTAGAGCGTGGGATTCATAACCCCAAGGTCAGTGGTTCAAGTCCACTCGCCGCTACCATCTTTCCCCTTACTTGACTAGAATCGCGGCAATCGTGAAATGGGAATCTTCTTGGCGGAGGCCGCTCCTCGAGCACCGCTCGCGCCTGGTGGTGACGGCCGACACGTCCAGACGTGCGCGCCATCACGGACATTGCCCCGGCAAAGCCTTATCCTTCCGCGCAGAGGCTGAAAGAGGCCTTGTTCGCCATTAGCGCTTTGATCCAGTGAACGAATCACTGTGGAACAGCAAGGGCAACCGATCCTCGAGGGCGTCGGCCGCTGCCGGCGGTTCCCAGTGAGTATCTAGCCAAGAAGTGAAGGGATACCGAGGCGGGGAGCGACGTCAAAATAGCCGCAGTCTAAAATCTGGTTCGCGGAATCCGACTTGTCTCCGTTTCAGTCTTGGAGACATTGAACCCTAACCGGCGCTCACTCAACAGCCGCCGTGTGGGCCAGTTACCGCTTCGCTTCTGGGTTCATCCATCTCTGCTCACAACCCCGCTCGTTCTGTGACAACAGAAAAGGAGGCTTTATGGGCCATTCGGCTTCTCCCATCTGGCAAGTAATGCAGTCGAAGGGTTACTCCCGCCGAGACTTCATCCGTTTCTGCAGCTTCGCCGCCGCGGTCGCCGGTATTCACGCATCTGGTTTGACCTCGGTCGTTCGAGCCTTTGAGAAGAAAGGGCGCCCGCCTGTGGTTTGGCTTCATTTTCAGGAATGCACCTGTTGCAGTGAATCATTCATCCGCTCTTCTCATCCGATCGTGGCGGACGTGCTACTCGACACTCTCTCGCTCGACTACACCGAAACACTGCAGGCGGCCGCCGGGTTTCAGGCGGAGAAATGCTTGCAAGACACAATCAAGAATTACCCCGGGGAGTACATTCTGCTGGTAGAAGGCTCGGTGCCTATGAAAGACGGCGGCGTGTATTGCATGATCGCCGGGCGCTCAGCGGAA
>JBGQGO010000004.1:0-33576 GCA_041497455.1 Blastocatellia bacterium
CGCTGAGCGGCTCGTTCATTATCAGCGAGTGATAAAGGCTTCTACGAGCTTTTCCCCTTAGCCCTAACCCGCTGGTGCTGTTTCCCTGCGGGTCCGCGTCGACGATCAGCACTTTCATATCAGCAACGGCAAGCGTCGCCCCAAGGTTGATGGTTGTCGTAGTCTTTCCGACACCCCCCTTTTGGTTCGTAATCGCTATTATCCGTGCCATTGAGCGTTACAATACCACAAAATCCTGTCCCGCCAAACGAAAACTGGGCGCACTCCTGAACACGTCGGGGCGGTGCGCCCCCGGAAATGTTCCACGTGAAACGTCGCCCCTATGCTGGTGTTTCCCTTTGAAGCGCTCTCCTGACTAGCCGCGCTCGTTTGTGGCGGTTAAAATAACAAAAGAGATCGCCGGAATCTCCACAAATGAATGGCCAAACTGTACCCGGCTGTGGTATTTTGTTTCGCTTTTTGTTCAAGCTTAGAGAAATGGCGTTGGGCCGGCGGATGTTCTGTCGTGGGCGCCGGCTCAAAGAGGGGAAATAGAGGAATGGCGAAAGAAGGAAGGGTTTTGCAGGTTATCGGGCCGGTGGTTGACGTGGAGTTTGAAGAGGTCGAGCTTCCTCCGATATATCAAGCTTTGAGAATAGTGAGTGACGGCTTCGAGGTTCCCGAGCCCATAAGAATCACGGTTGAGGTGCAGCAGCATTTGGGCGAGGGCCGCTGCCGTTGTGTTGCTATGGAGCCGACCGAGGGTTTGATACGCGGCATGAAGGCTATCGACACGGAGGGGCCTATCACCGTTCCTGTTGGCCCTGCGACCCTCGGCCGAGTCTTAAATGTGATCGGGGAGCCAGTCGACAAGCTCGGCCCCGTCGTATCCGAGCAACGCTACGCGATTCACCGGCACGCGCCGCCGTTTCAGGATCAATCAACCGAGCTCGAGATGTTCGTAACCGGCATCAAGGTGGTCGACCTCTTGGAGCCATTCCTCCGCGGAGGCAAAATAGGCCTGTTCGGCGGTGCCGGAGTCGGAAAGACCGTGTTGATTATGGAACTCATAAACAACGTGGCGATCAAACACGGTGGTTTCTCGGTCTTTGGTGGTGTAGGTGAAAGAACGCGCGAAGGGAACGACCTTATTCGAGAAATGGTGGAATCCAAAGTCATTAACTTTGGAGAGTCGTTCTACGACCACATGGAGAAGACAGGCGAGTTCGACCTCAAGCACGTAGACATGGCGGCGATCCCTAAGTCTAAAGCTGCCTTAGTTTACGGCCAGATGACCGAGCCGCCGGGCGCTCGCCTGCGGGTGGCGCTGACCGCTCTGACGGTAGCCGAGTACTTTCGCGACGAAGCCGGAACTGACGTACTGTTGTTCATAGACAACATCTTTCGCTTCACCCAGGCCGGCTCCGAAGTGTCGGCCCTATTGGGCCGTATGCCATCTGCCGTCGGGTACCAGCCAACGCTCGCTACAGAGATGGGTGAACTGCAGGAGAGGATCACCTCGACAAAGCGCGGGTCTATCACCTCCGTACAAGCGATCTATGTTCCTGCTGATGACTACACAGATCCTGCGCCTGCAACAACCTTTGCGCACCTGGATGCGGTGACTGCGCTGTCCCGCCAGATTGCTGAGCTTGGTATTTATCCTGCGGTTGACCCGCTCGCCTCTACCTCCAGGATTTTGGATCCCCGGATAGTGGGAGAGGACCACTATGAAGTCGCGCAAGAGGTTAAGCGGATTCTTCAACGCTACAAGGACCTTCAAGACATCATCGCCATTCTGGGGATAGACGAGCTGTCCGAGGATGACAAGCTGACGGTTGCCCGCGCGCGAAAGATTCAGCGTTTCCTTTCCCAGCCATTCCACGTCGCTGAACAGTTTACCGGATTGAAGGGCAAGTTCGTGGCGCTCGAAGACACCGTGCGCGGTTTCAAAGAACTGATCTCAGGCAAACACGACGATCTGCCCGAGCAGGCATTTTTCATGGTCGGGGGCATCGAAGAGGCAGTCGAACGAGCCCACGCAATGTGAGTGTGCTATTGAAGCACCGGATTTTTGATCGCGGCATACGGGCAATCGAGCGAGAGGCGACTAATGGCGGAACGAATTCACCTGGAGGTTGTAACCCCTGAGCGCAAGGTTTTCGAAGCTGACGTCGAGAGCGTGGAGGTTCCGGGGCTCGACGGCGAGCTTGGCATCCTCCCTGGGCACACGGAACTCGTCTCGCTGCTCAAGCCCGCCGGCTTGCTCACTTATCATGTCGGCAACGAAACTGGCGAGATGGCGATTAGCGACGGGTTCGTCGAGGTGAGCGCCGACCGCGTAACAGTCCTAGCCAATAAGGCCACCCGTCCCGAGGACATCGATCTTGCCAGCGCTCTTAAGACGAAGGAGCGCGCTGAGCAGCTCCTGCAACGGGCCCTCGCTGACCCCGATGCCGACATTGTGCGTGCCGGCATCGAACTCGAGCGCGCGTCTGTAGAGCTGCATATCGCTCAGAAGGCGCGATAGAGCCCTCTGATTCCTACGGTGTGATATACTACCAAAATATCGACGTTGAATTCTGCAAGTCTGCTGTGTTAATCTTCGCCGTCCTTGATCTGGATCTTTCAATCGTCTGATATCAACTCTCAATCAAGAGGGAGCTTCCGTCGCGACAAGGCCGCGCTCCTTGTGTTGGTGCGCCACGAAGACAGGGCTTCCATTAGTGAGTTGGGTACTTGAAACTCTCTCTTCGCGTGGTTCCACGTCTTAAGGTTCAACCGGAGCCCCGCCTTCACTGGCCCCGACAATGCACGCTGATTTGCTTTCATCCTTACTCAACGCCATCTCGAAAAGGGTGAACCAGCAGAGCTTCAATATGTGGTTCAAGCCTATTTCCTCCGCGAGGAAGGATGACTCCAGCATCTACCTGGGGGTTCCAAACGGGGTTTTCCGTGATTGGATAACCAATAACTACTTCGATGTCATCGAGGAGTCTCTTCACGAACTTGGTCTTAATGCGTACCAACTGAGATTCATGATCGATGACACCCCAGCAGCGGGGCGGCAGCCCGAGACCCTAAGTAGCATTTCCTCCACACCCAAAATCTTCCCAACCAATGATCAGGGGTTTGCGGCCGGTGTAGTTAGGGCCGTAGAAACCGAGCCAATGGAACTTCCACTTAATCCGAAGTACACATTCGACACGTTTGTCGTCGGCTCTTGCAATCAGTTTGCACACGCCGCATCCCTGGCTGTCGTCGACATGCCCTCGAAGACTTATAACCCTCTCTATGTATACGGAGGTGTCGGCCTGGGCAAGACCCATCTCATGCACGCGATCGGACAGGCAATCAAGCAACGAAACCAGAACCTCCGCTTGACCTACCTCTCGTCCGAGCGCTTCATGAACGAACTCATCAACGCCATCCGGTACGACAAGACCATCAAGTTCAGGGACAAGTACCGGAACATCGATGTGCTACTGATGGACGATATCCAGTTTCTGGCGGGCAAGGAGCGCACGCAGGAAGAGTTCTTTCATACATTCAACGCTCTTTATGATGCGCAGAAACAAATAGTGATATCGAGCGACTGCCCGCCGCGGGAGATTCCGACATTGGAAGAACGGCTGCATTCCAGGTTCGAATGGGGGCTCATAGCCGACATCCAGCCCCCTGATCTCGAAACCAAGGTAGCAATCTTGAAGAGGAAGGCTGACCTCGACAGGATAAACCTTCCCGACAACGTAGCCCTATTCATCGCGAGTAAGATCAAATCGAACATCAGAGAGCTTGAGGGTTCGCTGGTAAGACTTACCGCGTACGCATCGCTCAGAGGTTTGCCGATGGACTTGGATTTAGCCCACGAAGTTCTTCGGACAATACTCGCCGAGGAGTCGAGCGGCGTTTCGGTTGAGCTTATACAAAAAACGGTAGCCGCGCACTATGGTCTCAAGGTAGCCGATCTTAAGTCAAAGAACAACTCCAGAAAGGTTGCGGTACCCCGCCAGATCGCGATGTACTTGTGCAAGACACTAACCAAGTCGAGCTTTCCAGAGATCGGGCGTGAGTTCGGTGGCAAGCACCATACGACCGTGCTGCACAGCGTTAACAAGATAGCTCAGCTTTACGCAAAAGATACGGATTTCCACAAGGTTATTAACAGTCTAATTGGTGATTTAAAATGACTTTCCTGCCTTTTTCCACAGACCTCAATGGCTTGGGAGTTGGGAACCTACTTAGGCCGGTGCTCTTCGGGGACGCTCGTGCCCCATCTACGATCGCTACGCTGTCTTTTCCACAGTTTCTTCCACATCCGCGTTACGACTGTAGGAATTCTCTTTTCAGTGGTATAGCCGCACCGATCCACTTTTGCACAGGCTCTACTACTAATACTAAGAACATGAATCAAAGATTCTGTGTTGTCGTAGTTCTGAGGCGCCAACACTCAAAAGAGGTGGGACATGCAATTCAGCGTTAGCAAGAATGCTCTTCTAAAGGAGCTAAACCTTCTTCAGAGTATAGTCGAGAAGAAGAGCACAATACCGATCCTATCAAACGTCCTAATCGAAACTGCGAACGACTCAATGATCTCGTTGGTTGCTACGGACCTGGACGTGTCTCTTCAGACTGAATGTGCTGCAGAATCGGGCCGCCCCGGATCAATCGTTTTGCAGGCGAGAAAGCTGTTTGAGATCGTTCGAAATCTGCCGGACGCCGAGATAAACTTCGCGAAGGAAGATAACGACTGGGTCAAGATCATTTGTGCGTCATCCGAATTCAGAATCGTCGGCCAGGCGAAGGAACACTTCCCGTCGACCCCTAAGGCAGACAAGGCTGGAGTGACAATTCCGGCAGGGGTGCTGCACGGCTTGATCAACCGGACCGTTTTCGCGATCACTCAGGAGGAGTCGCGATACGCGCTCAATGGGGCCCTCCTTTCTTTCGGTGAAGGGCGATTGCAGATGGTGGCAACTGATGGTCACCGGCTGGCGTTGGCGGCTGCCAGCTTAGATCAGGCTTTGGATGGGGGTGCGGATCAATTGAAGGTGATAGTCCCAAAGAAAGCTTTGATCGAACTAGCCAAGTTGACGGCCGGGGTGGAAGGGGATATGGAGCTGTGTCGAGACGAAAATCACCTGTACTTTGAGATACAGAATAGGCATCTAACATCGAGGATGCTGGCTGGGCAGTTCCCAAACTACGACCTCGTGCTACCAAAGAACAATGATAAATCGATAACATTGAATGTTGACAGGATAACGCAGGCAATAAGGCGCGCCGCGCTGATGGCCGATGAGCGAAGTCATGGAGTCAAAGTCGAACTTACGAATGGCAAGCTGAGCATAACCTCACAGAGCGCCGACGTGGGGGAGGCCAAGGAAGTGATTCCTCTGGACTATACCGGCGACAATCTTAGTATCGGGTTCAATGCTCAATACGTGCTGGATTTTCTGGGCGTCGTTGGCACGGACGAAGTGCTGTTTGAGTTCAAGGACGAACAGAGTCCTGCGTTGTTGCGGCCATCTGGGGACGGACAAGCGGATTACAAGTACGTGGTCATGCCAATGCGATTGCTCTGACTCGGAAGTGGCGCGTCAACTCAAATAGGAACTCCGACCATATGCGAGGCATCTCTGGCAAGCGAGTTCTAATAGTCGATGACAACAAATCGATCCGCACGATGGTAGCGGACTATCTCGGCGCCCGAGGTTATGATGTGCTTCAAGCCGCGGATGGAATAAAGGGGCTTGATTACGGCCTCTCTTCGGACGCTAATCTTATAATCCTCGACGTGGTCATGCCGGGGATAGATGGTGTAAGGCTTTGTAAGCTCCTTAGAGAAAAAGGAGTGACGACGCCCATAATAATGCTCACGGAAAAGGCTACCATAAGAGACAAGGAGGCCGGCTACGGTGTGGGGGTTGATGACTATCTCGCTAAGCCTTTCAGTCCTCGCGAACTCGAACTTAGGATCGAGTCTCTTCAGAAGAGAGATCAAGTTGCGGTTCAACACAGAGAGCAAAAGATTCTCAGACGCGGCGAGATGGAGATCGATCTCACCAAACACATAGTCAGGGTTGGTGGTACGGAAGTCGTACTAACGCCCATCGAATTCAACATTCTCCAGTTGCTGGCATCCGCTCCGGGGCACGTATACTCGCGGCAGGATCTGCTCAACGCGATATGGGAGACTGCCTACGAAGGCTATAAGCGCAACATAGACCCCCACGTCAATCGGCTCAGAACTAAGATCGAAGAGAATCCTAAGAGACCCAAATATGTTCTCACTGTGTGGGGCATTGGCTACAAGTTTAATGACGCCCTATCGTGAGATTAGATGTGCTCGCCTTCGACGCTTCCCTCTGAATTCCAACAACGGTCCGGCGGTTTCGATAGGAGCATGCTCGACTGATATCTGATACATCGTTGCCGCTATTAGTTCGATACTGTATCCTTACAGTTAGCATTTGAGACGCGCGTCAGAAGGTCTGGCTAGCAAGAGTCGTGGGAAGTTAAAACCGGGCAGTGAAGAGCCTAGTAGACGTTGGTCGAGACCGCGCCGGGCGATGTTGTTTGCGAGCGGACGATGTTAGGCGAAAGGAATCCAAGTCAACACAGCGTGGACGACGGCGGTGTTAGCGACGGCGTTGGGGGCGGTGAGCGCGCCTCGCTTGGACACGCGGCCGCCGCAACGATTGCGACGTCTGCCGCGGGCGAGTCCGCATCATCAGCCACACACACGATCGACGCCAATCACGACACCTCCAATATCGAGCAGGCGGCCTCGGGAGCAACGGCGCCGGGTGCTTTTACTGGCAAGCGATGGTGGTTGCTCGCCGCCCTCTCCGCGCTCCTCCTAACAGCACTGACCATAGCTGGTGTATACCTTGTCACGAAGAAACCTTCGACCGTTGATCAACTGGTCATACTTACCGTGCCATCCGGCGCTGATATAAGCCTCGACTCAAAGGACTATGGACATTCTCCCGTCAAGCTCGAACAGTTGGCTATTGGACCGTATACCCTGACGATCTCAAAGGAGGGGTTTGAGACCATCATAGAGACCCTAACCGTGTCCGAATCCGGGCCGGCGCTCGAATTCAAGCTCAAACCCGTGCTCCCTTCAGAAACAGTTAACCTTCCGGCCGAAGAGCAGATTAGGCAATTTCAAACTCAGGCGGAAGAGGCTTTCGCGCGCGGTTATTACGGAACGACCTACGAGGGCAGCGCGCTCAACTACGCGGAGATCATTATATCGTTGGATCCGAACAATACATTTGCTGCAGAAATGCGCGAACGGATTCGGAATGCCGCGCACCAATCAGCCCAGGCCGCTATCCCACGCGGCGACCTTGCTCAGGCGCAGGAGATATATAACTTCCTCGTCGAGCACTACCCCGACGACGAAGAAGCACGGACAGCGGCCGCGCGGCTTGAAAACCAGTTGTCGGCGCGGCGAGGCGAAGTGCGCGAGCTTCTGCGCAAGGCCGAAGAAGCGCTTCAAGCTGGCCGCCTTGCCGAGCCTTTTCGGACAAGTGCTTACTATTACTCGAAGCAAGCGCTGGCGATCGACCGCCAAAACGACAAGGCGCGCCAGATTCGCAACCAGGTAAGAGAGACGCTTGCGTCAGCGGGCGACCAAGCGTATGCGCGGGGGGATATCGAAGCGGCCATCAAACAGCTTGAGCAAGTCGGCCAGTTGTTCCCCGAAGACAAGCAGTCCCGCTCGCGTGTGCGTGAGATTCAGGCCCAGCGAGCGTCTGAATCGGCGAAAGCCGTCGATCCCAATGCCCGCCGCCTCCGGGGACTCGAGGCATACCGCCGCGGGAACTTCGAGGACGCAATCCCCGATCTCCAGAACGCATCTGTCAACGGCCAAGGCACTCAGGCTGTGGTGTTCGCGCTGGCGCGTTCGTACCTCCAGACCGGTCGTCTCGATCAGGCAGAACCTCTTTTTCGCCAGGTGCAGCCGACGGCTGGCGACGACGCACATCGCTCTTCGCTAGGCGCGCTCGGAGACATCGCCTTCCAGCGAGGCGACCCTGCCACTGCCGTCGAGCGATGGAAGGAAGCCCGTCAGTTGGGTGGCAGCGCACTCTACCCAGTCGCGACGCTCGACGCCAAGATAGAAGGGGTCGAAAAGAAGCAGCGCGAAAAGGCAGCCGAGCCTAGCCCGCTCACGCTCCAGGTCAAACACCTTCACGGCGGACTGCTTGGCGGTTCATGCACAGGAACGCTGACGATTAACGCGACGGGCGTGCGTTATGACGGACAGCACGTCTTCGCATCTAGCCTTGTTGGCGTCCGTGTCGGCATCACAAAAGATGAAATGGTCATCCGGTTTGAAGGGAGCTCTCAGAAGTTCCGGGTCGCGCGCGCAGACGCCGAGCGCGTTCGCGAAACGATTGCCAGATACCAGCAGACGTACTCGCCTGCCAGCAAGTGACCGCCGACTACCCGCACAGGGAATTGACCACGCCAAAACTTGCTGTATAGTCGCAGGCGTCACCCTCGAGGTGACGAACGAGCGAAATCGAACCAGGCTCTCAAGCTTCCAATAAAGTTCTATTAAGAGGGGAACGCCTAATCGGCGGCGCCACCCCTCGCTTGCCTGGCTTGCTCGCTTATCAGCAGGGAGATCTCGTCTGCTACCTCGACCGGAACACATACGCGGTCGATGGTATAGCCGCGCATTCCTCGAACAACTTCTGAGACTTCGCTTATTTCGCGTATCGAAGACTCCGGTCCGGTTTCGACGTAGATCAGACTCTTTGGGTCGACGCCAACCGTGGAATAGTCGCCGTAATAAGGAACGTCAGCGGCTCGATCGGTTATCAGGTAGTAGCGCGGATCAAAGCCGCCTCGACGAACGATTTCACCCGCGGTTTCCCAGAAGCTCTCGGACGCATCCGCCCCGAGGTCGATAGCCTTGAACAGCCTTCGATGCATCAAGCGTGTCGCCAGATCCGCCAGGATCTCGTCCTCATCGCGCGACCACTCTTTCAATCGAAACATCACATCGGTGTCGTCAAGCTGAAGGTATTCGCCAGTGCTGACCTGTTCACCCATGAGCATCTTTTCAAACACCGAGGCAGGCATGCGAAAGCCGAGCTTGCCGTGCTCGATCAGTATTCGGGCACGATTCAGCGCCGAATTCAGCACAGCTTCAGCCGACCGCAACGTCCGATGAAAGTAGACCTGCCGGAACATGTAGTAACGAGCCTGAAGATACTCCTCAACTGAGTACAGACCCTTGGACTCAACGTAGATTCGATCGCACGGTTCATCTATCCTGAGCGCGTGCAGGACCCACTCCAGGTCATACATTCCGTACTTTGCTCCGGTCATCAAGCTGTCGCGCAGAAGGTAGTCCATCCGATCGCAATCAAGCTGCGAAGAAACTAACTGTGAGACGAACGCTGGCGTGTAGTTGTGCTGATACAGCGACGCGAGCTTTTCTGGAAGCTGCCTGTCGAAGCTGCGGAGGATTTGGTTGACTTCAGTGGCGCTGTCAAGAACTATCCGCCGCGTCCAGTCTTCGTGGTGAAAGTGAAATACCTTCTCCACAACGTGCGAGAGAGGTCCGTGCCCGAGGTCGTGGAGCAGCGCGCCAGCGCGCCCGACGACGCGCGCCTCCGGGCTTATCGCGTGATGCGAGCCTAACAGATCCAGCGCGCGAGTCATTACGTGCATCACGCCGATCGAATGCGTGAATCGGCTGTGCTCCGCGCCTTGATACGTGAACATCGCGAGTCCAAGCTGCTTGATCCGGCGCAGGCGTTGGAACTCCGCGGAGTCGATCAGGTCGACGATCAACCGGTCTTCCGGCACGGACTCGTCTAGCGAAATGATGTTGTGAATCGGATCGCGATAGTTTCGTTGCGACACTGTAGCCCTCGACCGATGTTTGGTTATCCAGTCGAGATATTACCATAGCGAAACCCATTTGGAGCGGCGCGCTCTGCTGAGAGGAGAATTGCAAGGTGCGGGTCGGCGGGACTAGTGCAGGTGGACTTATTTGGACTGCGCCGCCTATCCCGCATTGACTGTCCGTCGAATGCTTTGGCGGCGCTTTTTCTCTGATTGCCCATGAGACTTTAAGTACAAAGCGCCGTCGAATCAAGCGACACGCAACGAATGCGAAATAGGCGGCGCAGTCCAAATAAGACTATATACGTGACTAACCGCGTGCGCAGACTTAAGACTCGCGTGAAAGGCTAATGACCCAGTGTTAGCGCTTCTCGGCGGCTTCCTTCCGAGGCTCGCCTTCGTCGGCTCTTGGTTACGTTCTTTGGCTTCTAGCTTCTTGACTTCGGATTTGGGAACCAATGTGACGGCGGGGAATAGCCGGTCGAATTTCTCGAATGTCGAGGATTACGCGGGCTTCGGCTTTCATATGCTAACCTTCAATCGTTTTTGCTGATATTCTATCCAAGCGGGCACATAGCGAGCGCATTGCGCTTGGCGCACCAAGCACAGCAGAATCGAACTGACCGTTCGCCGGATAGACGATTCTCGGCCACAGTTATCAGACATCGCCCTGCGGTTGCATCTGTTGAAACGCCGGAGCTAACCGAGCTACAGATTCAAGCAAGGATCTTTGCGTGCCGGCTTTTGTCCAGTCCCATTGCGTGCCGAGGCTAGTTGCAACCGCTTTCCGCAAACGCTGGGATGGGGCGTAGTCAACTCCGACCACCCACCTCTTACCGTCCGCTTGTTCGTAATATAGATATGGTGATTTGCTCGGAACTCGCCGACCAATGTCGCTGAGGGTATTGATTGGTTCAAATGCGAATTCTCTTCGCAGCTCGGTAATAGGTTCATTATCTGAAAGGAACGGTACCATGTGAAGGTGAGCATGCTCGACACCGCACCCTCCCGCCGAAGAACCTCGAACACCATGCTCGAAAAGCACGGGTGGCGAATAAATATGCGACAGCGTGCGTCGCACGGACGCGACTAAACATGAGAATTGCTCGTGGAGATCTGAAGAAAGATCCGCCGTAGCCGTATAGTGTTTGATCGGCACAATCAGCAAATGCCCCTCTGCTAATTGCCCCAGAGACGGTAATACAGCGAATTCTTCACTCCTGCACAACACGCGGTTTGCGAGCTCGTCTCCATACAACCTGGAATAGACGTTCTCTTGGCCCCCAGCGAATTCATCGCAGAAATCACAAATGTTGCTAGTCATCTACTTTTTGTCTCCTGTCTCAAGTATCTGTTGTGATGTAGTTTCGATGACCCGAGTGGCTCCCTCCCCATTAGTTGGAAGGAACCGTTTAATGTTTCTGTCGTCAAGTTCGGTAGTATGCCTTTGCTCCATGTTTTCGACGTTTTCTGCATAAACATCATAGAGTCCGCCAGTACCAATCTGTGCTGGTTGTACCCGAATGGCCGGCGATGTCACATCGGGCAACCCAGCTAAATAATGAGTAATAATCATGTAGTCATCGATCCATGTGAGCCCACAACTCGGAGTGGCGTCGTACACGTAGATTCTCAGGCGCTCTTTTACGGACGGCTGAAGATCCCGCTGGAATTCCCAGATTGTTTTAATCGATTTTCGTATTTCAGCCTCAGTGTCCCTGCGATCCCCCTCTTCTCGTTTGCGGAGCTTGGCCGAGGCGCAGTTCGGATCCAGGAAGAGGATTTTTACCTTGACGCCACGTTTCAGCCGATCTTTCAGAGCCGGGAGGAACCGATCATCTTTTAGCCAACCGCCATGAGCGATTCCAAGCAGCGTGCATGTATCCTTCGCCGCATTCACCATGTCAACCCAGTCTGTTTTTTTTACTGCTTCACGTGACGGCCACACTTTCTCTATCCCCAGCGAAACGAATTTTCGATATGCCGCTTCGTAAAATGGGCTTAAAAAAGCGACGATTCCAGCTGCGATTGCAGATGACCCGATTCCGATCAGCAACGAGCCCCTAATGACCCCGATGTAATCCTTGTGCCACAGAAATGCTCCACCTACAGCAACTACCAAGCCAAGCAACAAGCTCACAGACCAACTATGCCGCCGAAGGAATAGCGTGAAGTTTCGCAACCAGTTTCGAAACGAACCCTTCGTAGGCATCATTTCCTAAGCGTGACCAGAAAACTAGATATCAAAAAGGAGATACTCAGTTTCTATGCTGCTAGCTTGCTGCTTTTGCTTTATTCTCTTGCGTGCTGCGCGTGAGCGCTGGAGTTTATCACCGGAGTTCTGTCTCGCGCCATACAGGAGCACTGGAAAGAAAACAAATTGTAGTTGTGAACTCTTCGACGTCAATTCATCACTGCGCTGACAAAGTAGACCGGCGTCTGACAGAACGGTTCGGACCAATGGTGTCAACTGCACGTTGACGAGATCGTCCGGGCTAAAGAAAGCCAACTCCGCCAAATCGTCCGACGCCCTAGCCGTGCCGCCAATCAGCCTACCCCAACTGTAAATCACGATGCGATGCTCGTCGGGAGGGTTTATGATTTCGTAGACGCGAAAATGTCTTTCGACTTCTACTTCAAGCCCGGTCTCTTCGAGCAGTTCGCGCGCAGCAGCCTCACCAATTGTTTCAAACGGTCGTATCTTTCCACCCGGGATCACCCAACGACCCCTTTGGGGATCCTTGTTTCTTTTGCCGAGCAGAATTCGATTAGCCTCGTCGCGAACGAGGAGCGCTGATCCCACCCTGGGTAGTCCGTCAGGCATAATGGCTACGAGTACCTTTGCGACTTAGCGCTTGCGTCGTCGCGAGCGGCCGACGCCCCGCGGCTCAGCATCGGTAGTAATTAGATCCGAAAACGGAAACCCAACGCATAACGGTCTGCGCTTTTCTCGGCGGGCTGACTGGTATTCTTCGTCAGAACATATGAGGATCGTACCGTTCTGCCTAGCTATAAACCTTCGGACGATCTCTTTGCCGCCAAACGCCCGAACCTTTATTAAAGCCCCCGCTTTGAGAATCATAGATTCCATTCCTCGCGCGCAATACTCCCACAACTGAGAAGCAATGTCGAAAATAATCTGCATCGTGCATATGCATGCACAATGCTCTTCATGCATGCATCAGGTGTCGGCTAAAGTGCATGCTGGGGTATAATCCCCTAAGGAGAATGGACCTGATGGTTAAACATGCGCAGAGGCCGCCCTACTTGTCGTTTGCTTCGTTTTTAACTGCTCTCGATCAACTTGCGCAGGGAATGCCGAACGTTATTCGTAAAGACGTATTTCCGTCGCATTCAGGACTGCTTCAAGGGCAAGTGATTAGTGCGTTGCGTTTTTTTGACTTGATTGATGAGCACGGTACGCCTTTGGGAGAGCGGCTAGAGCGATTGGCGTTGGAAAGTGGGACCGAACAGCGGCGAGCAAACATTCGACCGCTCCTCATGTCGGCGTATCCAGATTTGATTAAACTGGATCTGGCCAGGGTTACGCCATCCCAGCTGGACGCGGCATTTGCCGGATACGGTGTTACCGGCGATACAAAGAAGAAGGCTAAGATATTTTTTCTGCATGCTGCGAAATTCGCGGAGTTAAAACTTTCACCCTTGCTCGTGCGAAAAGGTAGAGCACCGTCCGTTAACAAGAGGAGAAAGGTAGCCGCACAATCAATGGGGCACGATAAACATGCGATGTCACACGAAAGTGACACATCTACATCAAAGACAATTCACCTCAAGAGCGGCGCGATTCTCACCGTTTCCGTTACTGGCAATCTATTAGATCTTGAGGAGCAGGATCGCCAGCTCGTTTTTGGAATCATGGATCAGATCAGAACGCATCCCACTTAAGAACCGCCAGCAAAGGTCAGGCAGGAATATGTGAAGGTCGCCCACCCAACTTCTAGAACGAGCCCGCTTGCATCGCGAGGCGAATCCGTTGGAGCATATGCCACGCAGACTTTTGATTGATGCTTCGAGTCTCGCGCCAGTTCGCATGAGCTTATGCTGTTCTTCCAATTCGCGATTAGCCGGCAGGCCCGTCATCCACTTGTCGAGTGCAAGACCGGAATTCTCGAAGATCCCAACTTTAGCGAGAACTGCCGGGGGCGGTGCTTCTATAGCATTTCCACCGGCGCTGCTTGGCTAGTTAGGTGACGTTGTCGGGATCGCAACGCGGACCGCGGATTCTATCATCCGACCAGCGCACGCTTATCGTATACAGGTCGCAATTATCGAGGTCGCCAAAAAATGACCGCTCACGGTAGTCGTCTTTGGTGCTTCCATGCTGTAAATGTACCACTCTCCATCGTGTGGTTAGTCAAGTACATAATTACGCAAATAAGACTATCAATGCGGATTGGATCGTGGCACCGCAGCGGTTCTTGGCAACTTAACGCGAATGCTAGTCCGCTCTGGTGTCACTCTCAACAACCGGCGACCCCGCCGGCGAGACGCCGTGTTTGGTTATCTCGTGCGCGAGACGGCGAGCCATAGCGCTGTGTCTTCTCCCGTAACCGAAGTAAATCGCGAAGCCGATCAACAGCCAGACGAACAATCGCAACCAGTTCTCCGCGGGCAGCGAGAACATCAGGAGCAAACAAATCGCGATTCCCAGGATCGGCACAAGCGGAACAAGCGGAACGCGAAACGGCCGCTCCGCGTTCGGATGCGTGCGCCGCATTATCAGCACCGCTGAACAAACGATCACAAACGCCAACAGCGTGCCGATGTTCACCAGCGTCAACAGAACATCGATCGGAAGAATCGCTGCCGTCGTCCCGACGAAGAGACCCGTGACGATCGTTGATTTCCAGGGCGTGCGAAATCGTTCGTGAACCGCGGCGAAGAACTTCGCCGGGAGCAATCCGTCGCGCGCCATCGCCAGCAGTATCCTGGCCTGGCTCAGCATTGTCACCAATACCACCGACGTGATTCCGGCAACCGCGCCAAGCGAAATCAACAATCGCGCCCACGTCAGGCCTTGCTGTTTGAAAGCGTCAGCCACCGGCGCGTTGATGTCCAGCTTGTTGTAAGGGACCATTCCGGTCAGCACCGCTGTAACGGCGATGTAGAGCACCGTGCAGAGAACCAGCGAGGTGATGATTCCTATCGGCACGTCGCGCTGAGGATTCCGAGCTTCTTCAGCATGCGTCGACACGGAATCAAAGCCGATATAGGCAAAAAATATCAACGCGCCGCCCGCCAGCATTCCAAGCGGCTGACCCGCAGCGTCCGTTTGCCCGAAGAGGGTTTTGCCAAAGAAGCTGACGCCAGTCAGCCCGTAGGGTGAAAAGGGATGCCAGTTTTTTGGATCAACGTAGAACACGCCGACCCCGATCACCAACAGGACGATCGCCAGTTTCAGGATCACCATCGCTGCGTTGAAGCTCGCGCT
This sequence comes from Blastocatellia bacterium, assembly GCA_041497455.1. GTDB lineage: Bacteria > Acidobacteriota > Blastocatellia > UBA7656 > UBA7656 > Onstottus_A. Next base: position 15,308 of record JBGQGO010000004.1, read on the forward strand.
CTCCTTGATGCCGATGACCAGAATGACTGTCACGAGCGCGGTCACTACGAGAGCGGGCGAGTCGAGCAGTGTTCCGGTTGCCATCCACTTTCCGAGTTTCGCATCGAAGTCGAACGGCGCGCGGCTCAGCGCCTCCGGCAGCTTCAGTCCGAAGATTCCGATAAGGTCCTGAAAGTAAGCCGACGCGCCGTGAGTAACGGTCGCCGCGCTCACCGCGTATTCGAGCACGAGGTCCCATCCAATGATCCACGCGAACAACTCGCCGAGCGTCGTGTACGCATACGTGTAAGCAGACCCGGCTACCGGCACCATCGCAGCGAACTCCGCGTAGCACAACGCTGCGCATATGCAGGCGCTTCCTGCTACGACGTATGAAAGCATCAAGGCAGGACCCGCGACGTTGTGAGCCGCCGCGCCCGTCGCCACGAAGATGCCGGCGCCGATGATTGCGCCGACGCCGAGGCTCGTGAGTTGAACCGGTCCGAGCACTCGGAGCAGGCGGTGCTCGCCCGCCATCTCGTCGAGCAGCAATTTGAGCGGCTTCTTCGCGAACAGTCGATTCCCGGAAGCCGCGGGGGCGCCTCGCGCCGTTGCGAGCTCATCTTGCGGGCTGGAAGCGCCCGCATCTACTGCCAACGGTGATTTCGGCATTTCAAATCCTCCACGCGGCCCGATACCCAGGCCGGCAGTTCCCCGTCAGATTTGAAATGCGCACCGAGGGCGGGGGGCGCGACTAACGGGGCTTAGAAAGACTCTGATAAACGATGTTGATCCACGTCTTGGTGTTGACGAAACCGGCGCCCCAGCTATTCCACTTCTCCGGCAAGCCTTCCGCTTGAATCTGCTCGAGCGTTTTTCCAGACTTCATCGGCTGGCGCACGAGGCCGATCGTCTCAACCAGCATCGCGTGAAACGCTTTTAGGTCGTCGATCGTTGCGAGCGGACCATGACCCGGGATGATCTTCGCGCCGGCCGGGATCTTTGAGATCGCCGCCGCGACGTTGCGTTCGTAGCCTTCGACGTCCCCGCCGCTGTTGAGGTCGATGAACGGAAACATCCCGTTGAAGAAGTCATCGCCCATGTGAACCACATTCGAGCGAGTGAAGAAGATGATGCTGTCGCCGTCGGTGTGCCCGTGCGGGAAGTGGACCACGCGAATCTCCTCGCCGTTGAAGTGGACCGATAGCGACTGATCGAACGTGATAACCGGGAGCGCTTCTTTGGGTGCAGGGTTCGCCGTGCCGCTGGACGGCTTCAGTTCCCCGGAGAGCCGCTTGCGAACATTGTCGTGAGCGATGATCGAAGCTTCTACGCCGAACTGCGCGTTGGCGCCGGTATGATCTCCGTGCCAATGCGTGTTGAGCACGTAGCGCAGCTTGCCTTCGCCCAATTTCTTGAGCGCCGCGCGAATCTTGTCCGCGAGCGGCGCGAACTCGTCATCGACTATCAGAATTCCATCGGGTCCGACTGAAACTCCGATGTTGCCGCCCGAGCCTTGCAGCATGTAGACGTTGCCCGCGACCGGGCTCGACTTGATCTCGACCTTCGATAGATCTTGGGCCCGCGCGACGAGGGCGGGCGAGCACACTATGATCGACAGAACCAGCGCGATGTAACGAGACATATAACGAATCATGGATTGGCCTCCGTTTCTCTTTTGGATGGGTGCAGCTCGATGCTTCGAGCAAACTATACCCCATCCGCGGTGCAGAGCTGAACGACTGCGCGCCCCGGCCATTCCGAGTTTCCTGCTCGACACTTATCGTGTGCGGCGACTATACGGTGAGAGGGCTAGAGCGGCCATCACTTTGTCACGAAGGTTTCGAATTGGGGAGCGGAGTGTTCGAGGAGGGAATTAACAGCTATTGATGGGTATTCTCCCGTGTGGATGCCCTGCGGCCCGCTTGGCGAAATCGGCTCTTGATAAGCCGGCCTCGAACGTCGAAGAGCTCCGGACGCGCGGCGCGAGCGAGAGCCATAGAATTCAACAGCATTGTCTCGTCAACCTCTTCGCCGAGTCTCTGTAGTTCCGCCCGCTCTGCCTTGGTAAGCTCACCGTCACTGTTCTTGTCCAGCAACTTCGCGAGACGAGACTGCTTGCTGAGGGGAAGTCTGCGAAGGAGCACGGTGACGTTTTGCTCTTCGTGCGCGGCCGAAGTAAGGAGTCGTTCTGCAAGCTCCCGCCGCAGTCTCAACGGCAGACGCTCAGCGGCAGATAGTGCAACTCTCAAGGCTTCGTTTGTCTGAGCCACGATGCGACCCCTCTCGTCCAACTTCGCGGTTTGTGCGATGGCTCGAAGTTACCACCTCAATCCGTGGCTGGTCAATCTTTGTAAGGTTGATGAACTACACGTTCGCATCAAAGCGCGCTGCCTAGCAGTTCACCAAGTCTCTTGCGGCAACTGCGGCTCAGCATCAATTCGGTTCCGTCTTTCAGGATGACCCGATACTCGTTATGAAACCACGGCTGCAGCTCGCGCACTCGCTCGATGTTCACGATGGTCGAGCGGTGAATGCGCGGGAACTTCTTCGGATCGAGCTGGCCTTCCATGCTGCCGATGGCTTCCCGCAGCAAATAGGACTCCTTGCCGACGTGAAGCCGGACGTATTTTCCCTCGGCCTCGATCCAGTCGATCTCTTCGGTCTTCAGAAAAAACGCGCGCCCTCCCGCTTTGATCACCAGCCGCTCGATATGACTCGACCGCGCTTTCAACTCTTCCAGCAGAGCCAGCGTCTGCTGGCTCAGATCGCTTCCTCGCTCCGTGGTAAGCCGCGCCTTTGCGCGTTGCAGGGCCTTTTCAAATCGGCGGCGGTCGAACGGCTTCACCAGGTAATCAACGGCGGAGACTTCAAACGCTCGCAGCGCGTATTGATCGTAAGCCGTCACGAAGATGACGAACGGCATCCCGGCCGGCGGTATCGATTCCAGAACATCGAAGCCGTCAATCTCGGGCATCTGAACGTCCAGAAAAACAAGATCGGGATTGTGAGTGATTATCGCAGCGATGGCCTCGCGTCCGTTTGCGCAGTCGCCGAGGATTTCGACTTCAGGATCGTGCGCGAGCATTCGCCTGATCTTCCGCCGAGCCAGCGGCTCGTCGTCGACTATCAGCGTTCGAATCCTCCTGCCTGCCGTCATATGATCGCCGCCTCATCCTGCTCGCGAACGACGGCGACGGTTTCAAACGGTATATCAATGGTCACCTCCAATCCGCCTTCAGGAACGTCCGCCATTTCGAATCGATGAGCCGCCCCGTACATTTGCTGAAGCCTGGCGCGCGTGTTAGCCAGCCCCAGCCCCTCTTTGATTCGGCCGCTCGAAGCGTCGCCGCCTTGCAGGCCCGGCCCGTTGTCTTTCACACGCAACTGCAGAACGCCTCCGGAGCGGCTTGCTCGAATCTCAATCTCGCCCGGAGCGATCCTCGACACGATCCCATGCCTGATGGCGTTCTCCACTATCGGCTGCAAGATCAGATTCGGCACTCGCGCGTCCAGTGCCTCGGGCTCAATGAGCATGTTCACTGCGAGCCGGTCGTGGAAGCGCACGTGCTCGATCTCGAGATAACATCTGAGGAATTCGAGCTCCTCTTGAAGCGTCACCTGCTGCGCGCCCGAGTTCTCGAGCGTGAGCCTCAACAAATCGCCGAGCCGCGCCAGCATCTGCTCCGCAGCATCCACGTCTTCGTCGAGCAGCGCCGAAATCGAGTTGAGCGTGTTGAACAAGAAGTGCGGATGAAGCTGCATCTTCAGCGCTTGAAGCTGGGCCTCGGTTACTTGCAACTGCGCCTGGGCCAGCTCAGCTTTCAACCGCGAAATCTTAAGCTCCTCTTCCTGATGACGCCGGTAGTAATCGATCACGTAGCTGACCAGGAAGATCGTCCCGTAGCTCATGAATCCCGTCGGAAGATTGAAGAGAATATCCGACGAATACAGGTCCCGTATCGAACCGAGGTTCTGGTAGGCCGCGACATGCAACAGCCACCCGATGATCAAATAGATCGCGCGGTGAGCAATCGACAAGACAACACACGCGAGGATGTGAAGCAGCGAGTTGCTGAACCACCGCTCGCGATCGATAGGAAAGCGGCGCGTGAACAGGAAGATCACCGGCGCGAGCCCCGCCCACAGCAGCCAGTAGGGAAGCTCCCATACGAGCATTTGACCGAGCGTCGGCGGCTGCTCAAAGATTGCTACGTAATGCGCCGCGAAGAAGTAGTAGTTCAGCGTGAAGGACATGCCTATGAGCATCCACACAGCCAGGACCAGGACCCACAGGGTTGTATAGCGTCTCAGCATCGCTCACCCCTTTGCTGCTTCCGCGCGCGTCGGAGTGGTTAATGATAACGCGAAAGCGCGCACTGAGGCACGACTTTGTTGAGTGCGTGATTGCAAACCAGGCGCTGTTTGACCACCCTGCGCCAAGGCGATAAGGTTTGGTGTTTCCGGCTAGCGATTAAGAAAAGTTCAGAGTTCAGCCTTCAGGCTGCTCAGGTCTGGACGGCAAGCCGAAGCTTGAACGCTGAACTTTGAAAGGCGAAACCCGATGCCCAGAATGACAGCAGAAGAACTCGAGCAATTCCTCTACTCACATTTTCCTGACGCGGCGCACCGGGCCTTCACGGTCGAGCGAGTCGATGAAATGTTTGCGCAGGTTCGAATGCGGTACGACCGGCGACATCTGCGGCCGGGCGGAACGATCTCTGGGCCCTCGCTGATGATGCTATCGGACACAGCTATGTACATGGCGTTGCTTGGAATGATCGGGCCGGTAGCGCTGGCGGTGACTACGAACCTCAACATCAACTTCCTGCGCAAACCGGCACAAGCCGATGTCATCGCCGAGTGCAAGCTGCTGAAGCTCGGCAGGCGGTTGGCTGTCGGCGAAGTGACGATGTACTCTGAAGGCGACCCCGGGCCGGTTGCTCACGCGACGGTGACGTATTCAATCCCGCCCGAGCGCCCTCAGTAAGGCTCCACACTTACAGGCCTATTCTATCTTTACGACAGGTCAGTACCAATGGGGGGATAGCGAAGCTTACTTATGATGAAGAGGATAACACCTACTAACGCTGGCGTAATTAAGTTTGCCCGGCACGACTCGAACGTGCGACATTTTGCTTCGTCGGACTAACAGGCCCTTTAGCTGAGTCTCGACGAGTTAGCTAGAGTGCTAGAGAGTTCGCTCTAGTTGAGACTTACCGGACTCAGCTACTTGCGTGCTTCGCAGTTTTGGGACGTTTGACTGGAGTTGGCGCACCATTGAAACACCAAGCTCCAAGGTTACAGGCGGCGCGCGCGACGAGCTTTGCCCGGAGGGATACATAGATAGTGCTATGAGGTATTGCCTCCGTATCCTGTGTAGGGTTAGGCTCGGTGAAACCAGTAGGAGGTCCGAATGATTCAATTATGAGCTGAAGTGAGACAAAGAGTAAAGTCGTCACCTCCTTTTAACCCGGCACTGGTCTTGTGTGGCTCGGGCCCTTAGAGTACCATTCTCGCCCTGGTACCGAACTGATCGTCTCGAGGGTGGTTCCCCCAGAGCGATGCACTAAATCAAACCCATGAGGGATCATGAATATCCTTGGCATCAGTGGTCTCGCTAACTCGGTGCGCTTCAAGAGAGAAAACTTTCCCGGCTTGTCCGAACGAGAGCTGCGCATTTCACAAGGACACGATTCCGCGGCGACACTTGTGTGCGACGGTGTCGTCGTTGCGGCGGCTGCCGAAGAGCGCTTCAGCCGGAAGAAGCACACGGGCGATTTTCCGATATCCGCGACCCATTACTGTCTCTCGCAGGCCGGGCTTTCCCTTGGCGACATAGACCTGATTGCCCACGGGTTCGACTATGGGCCCTATCGAGAGCTGATGACCTTGGATCCGATTACGGCCAAACAGTACAGGGAAGTACTGTCCCACGAGTCCCTCCTTAGTGAGGTAAGCCGGCATCTACCCGGGTTTCCTGCCAATCGCGTTGTCGGCGTGAACCATCACCTGGCGCACGCGGCCAGCGCGTACTTCACTTCGGGCTGGGATGAATGCCTTGTAATTGTGATCGACGCTATGGGCGAGGTACAAAGTCTCTCAGTCTTCGAGGGTCGGGGCGGAAAGCTTCGAAGGCTGCACGAGCTGTCCGCCAACGATTCGATAGGAATCTTCTACTCTCTGCTCACGCTTCACCTCGGCTTCGAGTTTAATGCCGATGAGTACAAAGTGATGGGGTTGGCGCCGTACGGGAATCCACAGAGCTTTCGTACTTTCTTTGAGGATGAGGTTGAGCTTCTGCCGGACGGTTCAATAAGGATCCGGTCGCTTGCTCTGAACAAGACACGCGAAGAGCGGGAGAATTACACCTTGACTAGGCGGTACTTTGATGAAAAGCTCGGTCCGCGGCGTGACCCGGATGCGGAGATCAGTCAGATTCATTGCGATCTCGCGGCGGCGCTTCAGGAGAACTTAGAGATCATCTTCCGTCATGTGTGCGGACATTTTGCATCGAGAACGGGTCTGCGTCACCTCGCGCTCGCGGGCGGAGTAGCACTGAACTGCGCGGCCACTGGGGCGCTGCGGACGAGCGGACTCTTTGATGAGATATACGTCCAGCCGGCCGCCGGCGATGACGGCTCCGCATTGGGGGCCGCGCTATGGCGCGCAGCCGTTGCAGGAGAAGTGCTAAACAACCGATTCCCGATACCGTTTCTCGGCCCAGCATACGGTCGCCCGGACATCGAAGCGGCGTTGGGGAACCTTAGTTCGAGGGTCCGAGTCACGCGTTCAGTGTCGTTCGAAGACACCTGCTCAGAAGCGGCGCTGCGAATAGCCGACGGAAGCGTGGTTGCCTGGTATCGCGGCAGAATGGAGTTCGGTCCTCGGGCCCTCGGCAATCGCAGTATCCTCGCAGACCCAGGTCGCCGCGAAATGCGCGATCGCATCAACGCGATGGTAAAGAAGAGGGAAGCGTTTCGCCCTTTTGCCCCAGCGGTTTCGATCGAAGAGGCGGACAAGTGGTTCGAGGTTCCGCCGATGAGCTGCCTGCCTTACATGACCTCAACCGTCGAAGTCCGGTCTCAGCATCGCACGAGTCTGCCCGCCATCACGCACGTCAATGGCTCGGCCCGAATCCAGACCGTTTCCGCCGTCAGCAACCCGGAGTTTCACGCGCTCTTGCAAGCAGTCGGTCGAACCACCGGTCGAGAGATCGTTCTCAACACCAGCTTTAATGTGAAGGGAGAGCCTATCGTGAACACTCCCGCCGAAGCGATCGCAACGTTTCTCGGTTCAGGAATCGATTTCCTCTTTTTGGATGATTACATAGTCACGCGCGCCTCAACGGAGGTGTCAAATGGCGACTGAGTACGACGCAAGCTGCATTCACGAACTGTTTACAAGGCAGGCCTTACGGACGCCAGACGCCGTGGCGGTGGCGTGCAAGGCCCAGGCCTTGACATATTCGGAGCTTGATCGACGCTCGAACCAACTGGCCCGCCATCTTATGGACCTCGGCGTCCAGCGCGGTTCACTTGTCCCCATTTGTGTCGAGCGTTCGGTGGACATGATGGTCGCACTCCTCGGCATCTGGAAAGCGGGCGCTGCCTACGTTCCTCTGGATCCTTCATATCCGGAGGAGCGGTTGCTGATGATGTTGGAGGACTGTTGCGGCTCTCTTGTAGTGACCCAGGAGCATCTTCTGAAGAAAACCTCGGTTGCCAGTCTCCACGTTCTCCTGGACCGCGATTGGCCCGCGGTCTCGAATCACAGCCCAGAGTCTGTCCCGGGTGTGGCAACCGTCGAGGACCTCGCCTACGTCATCTACACCTCGGGCTCGACGGGGCGGCCCAAGGGCGTGATGATCACCCACCGCAATGTGGCAAATTTCTTCGCCGGGATGGACGAGAGAATCCAGGGATCGCCCGGGATCTGGCTGAGTCTGACAAGCATCTCCTTCGACATCTCTGTCCTCGAGCTTTTCTGGACGCTGGCCCGGGGCTTTCAAGTAGTGATCCAGCCGGATGAGGCGGTAACGGCGTTGGCCTCGCGGCGGAATGTGCAGCGTAAGATGCATTTCAGCCTCCTGTATTTTGCCAGCGACGAGTCCACTGCTGGTAAGGAAAAGTACAGACTATTGGTCGAAGGCGCGCGATTCGCGGATCGGCACGGGTTTCATGCCATCTGGACGCCCGAGCGGCATTTCCATGAATTCGGTGGGTTGTTTCCGAACCCGTCGGTCATAAGCGCCGCGATCGCGGTGATCACCAGCCAGCTCCAGATCCGAGCCGGGAGCGTGGTGCTTCCATTGCACGATCCGATTCGTGTCGCGGAGGAGTGGTCGACGGTCGATAACCTCTCTGGCGGTCGAGTCGGCATCTCATTCGCCTCGGGATGGCACGAGCGAGACTTCGTTTTCGCACCTACAAGCTTTGCCGACAGGCGTCGTATCCTCTTTCGCGAGATTGAGACCGTGCAAAGACTTTGGCGTGGAGAAACAGTTTTGCGGACGAGTGGCGCCGGCACGGAGGTTGAGGTCTCGATTCTTCCTCGGCCGGTGCAGCCGGAACTTCCGGTATGGGTAACAGCGGCGGGCGATCCTGAAACCTTTCGCATGGCTGGTGAGACGGGAGCTAACCTGCTGACTCACCTCCTGGGTCAAAGCCTGGATCAAGTGGCGAGGAACATCGCCTTCTACCGAAGGGCGCGGGCAGAGCATCATCCCGATGCGGGCCCGGGGCAAGTTACGCTCATGCTCCACGCTTTCATCGGAGACAGCCAGGAGAAAGTCCGCGAAACGGTGCAGGCACCTCTCTGCCGATACCTGAAGAGCTCGGTCGGCCTGATGAAGCAGGCCATCCATGGTCTTGGACGCGAGTTCGCCTCAGAGCAGCTAACGGTCCAGGACCTCGAGTCAGTGATCGACCATGCGTTCGATCGGTATTTTGTCGAGAGCGGTCTGTTCGGAACGCCTGAGAGTTGCCGGGAGAGAGTGGAGCGGCTTATTGAGATCGACGTGGATGAACTGGCTTGCCTGATCGATTTCGGTGTTGGGGAGGATGACGTCCTAGAGGGTCTTAAGCGTCTCGCGGTCCTCAAGGAACGAGTGAGTCGGGACCTGTCGGATCCCACCAGTTTTTCGATCGTCGCACAGATCAACCAGCATGGAGTAACCCACCTTCAATGCACTCCATCGCTGGCAAGGACGATCCTCTTGATGGAGGGTGGACCCGCGGCGCTGGCGAAGCTGGAGGTTCTCTGTGTGGGGGGCGAGGCAATGCCCGACAAACTCGCTGCAGAGCTGGAAGAGCTGTTGCCGGGACGTGTCTGGAACATGTATGGGCCCACCGAGACGACGATCTGGTCTACGACGCACCGTTTGAACCCGGACGAGGGAGCCGTGCCGATCGGCCGACCGATCGCGAACACCTATGCGTATGTGGTTGACGACAGGCTTCAGCTTCTTCCAGCAGGAGTTGCGGGAGAGCTGTTGTTGGGGGGAGAGGGAGTCGCTCGTGGTTATTTGAACCGGCCACATCTTACGGCCGAGAGGTTTCTGACGGATCCATTCCGTTCGGAGCCGCTAGCGCGCGTTTACCGCACAGGCGATCTCGTTATCCGTCGGCCCGACGGGTTGTTTGTTTTCGTGGGTCGGATGGACCATCAGGTGAAGGTTCGGGGCCATCGGATTGAGTTGGGGGACGTGGAAGCTGCTTTGGCGGCGCACTCGGGTATACGCGAGGCGGTTGCCGCGTGCATAGAGGGAACAGACGGCGAAGCCGCTCTGGTGGGCTACGTTGTCCCGCGAGAGGGGACGTGGCCTACGGAGGGCGAGTTGAAGAGGTACGTGGCTACAAGGCTACCATCGTACATGATCCCTTCCACCATCATCTCCACATCAAGGTTGCCCTTGACACCGAACGGCAAGGTGGATCGGAAGCAGTTGCTCACGCTGCAGAGAGGCGGGACTCACGCCCAAATCAAATTGCCGCGGAATCGGTTGGAAGCGAGCCTCGTTGAGATATGGAAGGAAATTCTGCAAGTTTCTGAAGTGGACATACATGACAACTTTTTCGACATCGGCGGACATTCTCTCTCGGCCGTTCAGGTTATCTTCCGAATCCGCGAGGTCACTGGGACAGATCTTTCGCTCGCGTCCTTCTTGCAGGAGCCGACCGTAGCAGGTCAGGCGAGCGCGCTTGAGGCCCTGGCGGGTGCGCCCGCTGGCGGCGCGAGTCTGTCGCAGATTCTGGCGGAGGTGGCTTCTCTGTCGGACGAGGAGGCTGCGGACCTTCTGCAACGCGGCGAGTAGGCGCGAAGCGCAAACGGTGGAAAACGGATGGAAGGATTCAACCAAGCAGTCGCCGGTCTCTCTCCAGCTAAGCGGGCGTTGCTGGAGCGTAGGATGCGCGCCGCCACCTCGGAGATTGGCCGCCGTGACGAACCGCATAGAGTGCCGTTGTCGTTCGGACAGGAGCGGATCTGGTTCTTGGACCAGTTGTATCCCAACAGCGCTCTCTACAATGATCCGCAGGTGGTCCTGATGCGCGGACCGCTCGAAGTGAATGCCTTGCGAGCGTCAATCCAGAGGATCGTTGGGCGCCACGAAGTTCTCCGCACTTTCATCAAGAATGAAGGCGGAAGGCCAGCGGCAGTCCCGGCAGGGCAGGAGGCAGCTGTATTGGCTATCGTCGACCTCACGGATAGCCCTGAAACCGAGCGGGAGTTCGAGTACCGGCGCTGCCTTCGGGAGTTTGTCGAAAGGCCGTTCGACCTCACGTGTGACCTGCCGTTGCGCTCGTGCTTGATCCGGCTGGACGAGGAGCAGCATGTGCTTGCGCTAGTGCTTCACCATGTCGCCTCGGACGGATGGTCGATGCGCGTCCTGGCGCGCGAGATCGGCCTAGCTTATCGTGCCGAGCACGGCGAGGCACCTCCGCTGGCCAGTCTTCCAATTCAGTACCCTGATTACGCGGCATGGCAGCGGAAGGAGAGCTCGGGTCCGTCCTGGCAGGAACAGCGGGCGTTCTGGCGGCGCCAGCTGACTGGCGCTCCAACCGCCCTGCAATTGCCCACAAGCGCGATGGCGCGAACGGAGAGCCAACTGGGAGAGCGCGCTTCGATCTGGCTGTCTCGCGAGCTTCGGGAAGGGATTGGTGACCTCAACCACCGCGCCTCAACCACTTCTTTCATGACTCTGTTGGCGGCATTCCAGGTACTGCTGCATCGATACTCCGGTCAGGACGACATAGTAGTAGGCGCTCCGGTCGCCAACCGGACACGTCCAGAAACGGAGCACCTGATTGGCTATTTCACCAACACTCTAGCGATGCGGGCTGATTTGTCAGGGGATCCTAGTTTCCTAGAGTTCCTTGTGCGGTCGCGACGGGCCTGTGTAGATGCTCTGGCCCACCAGGACATACCTATTGAGCAGGTAATCGCTGACCTGAAACCCGAACGGTTGCACGGTCGCGCGCCTGTGTTTCAGGTATTGTTTGTCCAGCAGAATCCGGTTCAGGACGACTTCCAGATTCCTGGCCTTCAAGTTGAACCGTTGTCTGTCGGCACGGGAACTGCCAAGTTCGAGCTCACGTTCCTTGTAGCCGAATGTGGCGATGGTATCCGTGTCACATCTGAATATCGGAAGGACCTCTTTGATTGCGAGACTGTTGAGAGGATGCTCGAGCACTATCGGCAGCTTCTGTCTTCAGCCGTTTCTGGTCCCGACCAGCGTCTTTCCGAACTCAATCTGCTGCCGCCGGACGAGCGCAGTAGGATCTTGATGGAATGGAACCGAACCTCCACCGAGTACCCGCGAGACATCTGTATCCAGGAGTTGTTTGAGCAGCAAGCAGAGCGGCAGCCTGAAGGTGTCGCCTTAGTGTTCGAGGGCCGCGCGATCACGTATGGGGAGCTCAACCGGCGGGCAAACCAGCTTGCGCACTACCTGCGTCGCGTCGGTGTTGTTCCTGGCGCCTACGTTGCCATACTTGCCGAACGCTCAGCGGAGTTTGTTGTATTCGCGCTGGCTACCCTCAAAGCCGGTGGCGCTTACGTACCATTGGATCCCAGTCATCCTGGACCTCGGCTAACGTTCATCCTGTCCGATACTGGCGCACCCGTGATATTGACGCAAGAGGTTCTAAAGGAGCGCTTGCCCGCGGGGCAGGCTCTAATCCTATGTCCGGGCTCACTCAGTGGTCGCCTCGATGCTGAAAGCGACGTGAATCCTGTCGTGATCACTCAGGCCGAGCAACCCGCGTACGTCATGTATACCTCGGGCTCAACCGGAACGCCAAAAGGGGTTGTGATTCCTCACAGAGGGGTGGTGCGGCTGGTCCGGGGTACGAGTTACGCGCACTTCGGGCCCGATGAAGTGTTTCTCCAGCTCGCGCCACCCTCCTTCGACGCGTCGACCTTCGAGTTATGGGGGAGCCTGCTGAACGGCGGTCGCCTTGTGATCTTTCCTCCGCATCCCCCAACTCTCGAGGAACTCGGACAGATAGTCCGTCGGGAGGGAGTCACTACATTGTGGCTGACGGCGGGGCTATTTCACCAGGTGGTCGAGACGCAACTCGACAACCTCGGAGGCCTAAGACAGCTCCTCGCGGGCGGCGATGTTCTGTCTGTTTCACACGTTGCGAAATGTCTGGAAAAGCTGAATGGATGCAGAGTGATCAATGGTTACGGCCCGACTGAGGGTACCACATTCACGTGTTGCTATGGCATGACTGGCGCCGACAACTTTGGCAGTTCGGTTCCGATCGGTCGGCCCATCGCCAACACCCGCGTTTACTTACTGGATCGCGCTCTGCAGCCCGTCCCGGTGGGGGTGCCGGGTGAACTGTACATCGGCGGCGACGGTTTGGCGTGCGGCTATTTGAACAACCCTGATTTGACGGCAGAAAAGTTCATTCCGGACCCGTTCAGCCCTGTTACCGGCTCGCGTCTGTACCGCAGCGGCGACCGGGCTCGATACATTTCCGACGGGAGAATTGAGTTTCTGGGGCGAATCGATAATCAAGTGAAAATCCGGGGCTTCCGCGTAGAATTGGGAGAGATCGAAGCGGTCCTTTCGCGCCACCCGGACATCCGAGAGGCAGTAGTCAGTTGCAGAAACTTATCAGGCGAGACGCGTTTGGTCGCGTACCTGACGGCAGCACGGCAGCCTACTTGTGGCAGGCAGGTCCGCAACTTTCTGAGGGAGGAACTCCCCGAGTACATGGTGCCTTCAGCCGTGGTCTTCGTGGACGCTCTGCCGCTCACGGCGAACGGCAAGGTGGATCGCTCCGCGCTTCCCGAGCCCGGGGAAGCTCATTCCGAAGAGCAGCGGTCGTTTGTGTCCCCGCGCGACGGGATAGAAGTTCAACTGGTAAGAATATGGGAACAGTCTTTGGGTATCCGACCCATCGGCGTAACCGACAATTTCTTTGACTTGGGAGGGCACTCGCTCCTGGCCGTGCGCATGTTTGCCGAGATCCAGAAAGAGTTCGGCAAAGACTTTCCACTTGCAATGCTGTTCAGAGCCCCGACGGTCGAGCAGCTCGCGCTTGCGATTCGGCAGGACAGATCGGCGTTCGGGTCCTGCCTGGTGCCGATTCAACCGAGTGGCACCAGGTGGCCGTTCTTCGTTGTGCACGGTGCCGGTGGAGGCGTGCTGTTCTATGCCGATCTGGCTCGCTATTTGGGTCTGGATCAACCCTTTTACGGGCTGCAGGCTCCAGGTTTCGAGGGGGAGCAGGACCCACTAGGTCGAATCGATGCAATGGCAGCCCAGTATGTGCGTGAAATGCGCAGAGTCCAACCCGATGGCCCCTACTTCTTAGGTGGGTTGTCGATGGGAGGCGTTGTGGCCTTTGAGATCGCGCAACAGCTCCTGGCGGAGGGCGAGCGAATTGGTATGCTGGCCCTGTTCGACACGTATCGCCCAGATGCTGTTGGACACCATTGCTCTGACGACGCTCGGGCGAAGTACCCCCGTCGGCTTCGGGAAGGGTTTAGGGAACGATGGGGCAACCTTTCCAGAGTCGACCTCTCGGCTCAGCTTGGCAACACCTTTAGCAAGCTTAGAACCCTCGGGAAGAGGATCAAAGCCAAGTTGCTCGGTGGCGGTCATAAAGCGCCGAAAACACCAAGGGACATTTACAGGTCAAAGCTGCACGACGCAAACGTTCAAGCAATGCGCTACTACGTTCCAAAGCCTTACGCAGGTCGCATTGTACAGTTCTTAGCTGGCGGCTCGCCAGTTATCTCTCCCGATGATCCAAGACTCGCCTGGGGCAAATTGGCGGCGGGCGGATTGGAGGTCCATGTCGTACCGGGTGATCACAGCGCAATGGTGAGGGGCCCGCATGCAAAGATCCTTGCCGAGAGACTTAGCGCCTGCATGGAACAGACAATAGTCGAACTAAGGCCCGACTGACTAGATGAGGTGGCATGGCGTGGGGAGGGACCAGACTTATGATCTCCCGAACTTTCACAGCTTGGACCAGAAATGCGGATGCCGAAAAGAGGGTATGTACCATAACGCACCCGGCCTTCCTTACAACGGCGACGATCCTCCAGTAATTGCGTTGCGTTAAGACGATGTGATGGATTTCTTGTGGACCATCCCGACCGAACTGTTGACACTGCCAGAAGACGAAATCCATGTCTGGCGCGCGTCGCAATATTGCCCTCCGTCACAATTCCAAGAGTTTGAACTGACGCTCGCCGAAGATGAGCGGAGCAGAGCAGCGCGCTTCTGCTTGCAGAAAGACCGGGAACAGTATGTCGTCACGCGGGGCATACTGCGCGCGCTACTAGGCATGTATGTCGGAGAAAATCCCAGCCGATTGCGTTTCGCCTACACCCCTTACGGAAAGCCCTCGCTTTCACACGAGTGGCAAAACCTTGGGATTTGCTTCAACGTGTCTCATTCGGGAGGGCTGGCGATACTTGCTTTCACCAGAAATCGCGAGGTCGGGGTAGACATAGAACAGATAAGGTCTGACTTTGCCAGCCAGGAAATCGCTGAGAGATTCTTCTCGGCAAGAGAGGCTCGGATGCTCCGCTCTCTAGGCAACGAAGTGCGGGACGTAGCTTTCTTCAACTGCTGGACGCGCAAGGAGGCATACATAAAGGCAGTTGGTGAAGGACTGTCCATGCCTTTGCATCAGTTTGACGTCTCGCTCGCGCCGGGAGAACCCGCGGCACTTCTGTGCACAAGACCAGACCGACGAGAGGCCTTTCGATGGAACTTGAGAGAGTTGATCCCGGGCCCTGGATCCGTGGCAGCGATAGCCGTAAGAAGTGGTGGAGCGCTACTTAAGTGCTGGCAATGGGCGAGGTGATTTGGAGTGAACCCCAAAGATGAGCCAACCCACCGCTCATCTTCTAATTCC
The DNA here is from genome assembly GCA_041497455.1 of Blastocatellia bacterium. GTDB lineage: Bacteria > Acidobacteriota > Blastocatellia > UBA7656 > UBA7656 > Onstottus_A. The sequence continues at coordinate 30,673 of JBGQGO010000004.1, forward strand.
CATCTACACATTTGATACATGGGTAATCATCGCTTAGATGATCCGCGGATTGTTGTAGGTCAACTTACAACTTGTCTAACCATCGTTTCCGAAGGTGCTTTTATCTGATCTACTATGAAGTTACCCTTCCGCCTGAGCGTAACCTGCTGCATCAGGCTTCCGGAGTCAAAAAACTCCGAAACAAAGGACTACACTGGAAGTGGGGGCCCCGCTAAGTAAGTTGACTCCAGGTCAATCAGCGTTACACGTCAACCACTCTTGTATTTTCACCGACTCGTCGCCACAGAAGGTCTCCGCGCCCGAGAAGGTGTCGCTGTGTAGCCAGAAGCCGCAGTCATTTAGATCGAGAAAGTAGTAACGGCCGCTGGTCTTCTCGCGCAGTATGTAGCAGTGCCCTGTGTAGATCTCCTTGCGGACGGCGAGAGCTTCCCCCTCAAAAGTGATCTGGCTCAAGAACCTTTCACCCTTGTCACTGCGTTCAATCCACACGTCGCGCTTGCCGTGGCGGTTGTGTCCGAAGCCGTAGTCGGCTACACACACTGCATCGTCCTTTAGAAGATCGAATCGTTCCGTTTCTAAGTGGTTGGGTATCATCTTTAACTCGATTCAAAACAGACTAGCTAAGTTCCTTGGCAGCATCTTTGCTTGTTGCGCCAACGCGTCCGCTCCCCAATGAGAACTCGGAGGGAGCGGACGCCGCGGGGGCTAACCGGTTCCGATCAAGCAACTACCTATCGGCGAAGTCTCCACTGTTGGTTGGCCTGGTTGGCGTAATCCCATAGCTGGATGTTGGCCCCGTCTTGTCTGCCCTCCTGGGTTACGTCGAGACACTTGCCGTTGTCCACGCTCACGATCCGGTAGTAGTCGCCGCCAGTCTGCTCCAAACGCCAGCGCTGTTGCGGGGTACCCCTCCAACTCTGCTGGATGATGTTTGCGCCGTTGTTGTCCCTGCCGCCCTGGACAGTGAGCGCCCTGCCGCTTTGCCGACTGATGATGGCGGCTTCGCCGTTGCCGAGGTCTATGACATCCCAGTTTTGATTGGGCTGATCGGCATAGCTCCACTGCTGGATGTTGGCCCCATCTTGATTGCTCCGCTCAGTCACGTCCAGGGCTTTATTACTATGGCGGTTCATTATTGGTCCGGAGTAGCTCACTCGCCCGTTAGGCCGGTTGCCAACACCGAAGCCGCCGCGGTTGTTGTCCCGGTCGGTGTTGTCCCGAGCGTTGTTATCGCGACCGTTGTTATCGCGGCCGTTGTTGTCGCGGCCATCGCCGGACCAGCCGCTTCTCAAGTCGTACCTGACGCCAGACACACTGCCGTACCGGCTGCGGTTGTTGACTATTGCTTCGTAGGAAAAGTCTCTCGACCTTCCGCCGTTGTTGCGCGAGTCGTTATACCGTTGATCGTTGTCGCGTGAATTGCTGTAACGTGAATCGTTAGTCCGTGAGAAGCTGCCCGTTCCACGGACGCGAACTTCCGTTCGCGATCTTGAATCGGTTTGGGCATCGGTGTTAAAAAGCACAGTCAGATTGCTGCCGCCCTCTTGACTGATAATGCGTTGCCTGACGGCCCGTTGAGCCTGATCAATCGCCCGATCCCCCGAGCCTTGTGCCAGGACCGTGCTGAGACTGCCGCCGGCCAGGATAACCGCGAGCAGCGCGAAGGCCGACAGAACCATATTTCGAACCACAATGTTTTTCATGATTTTTCCTTTACAGTTGCAGATTGACTTCGAGCCAAGCCGCGGTGGTATCGTCGAGATGACAAGCTGCAACTTAAGTCTTGCCCCTCTTTGTTTATCCATCCATTCGTGTGGGCTGGTTGCCATCTCGCCCATAGACACCAGCTAGATCTCATTCGTTTTTTGGCGCTTGAGCGCATAGTCGATCTGTTCTTCGACCGCGGCCTTGGTCTCTCCCATTACTTCTGAGATCTCGCAGATCAGCAGCCTTCTCGCCCTTCCGAGCGTCACGGATTCCCCAAGTGTTAACGACCTCGTATCGCCTAACTCAGTCAGTGATGCGACGACCTCAGCAAGGTCGTAGGGTGACCCGGAGGTGAACAGTTTCAAATTGTCGGTTGCGCGCTGCTTCCAGTTATCGGCTGTCTTGGCGCGCTTCTTTAGATGAGCCAGGAGCCCTGGAATCTCAGACTTCTTCATCAGCAACCGGACACCAATGGCCCGAGCCTTCTCTACTGGCACGAACAAGTCGCCGCGATTGTCGTCCAGCACAGTCAAGTGGTAGAACATTATCACCCTGGCATCGACGACTCTCTTGACGACGCTGCCAATACGGCAGGGGCCCTGACCCGGATAGACCGCCTTATTTCCAGTTGTCAGCGCCCCTCGACTTCTACCTCGACGGTCAGGCGCAAGACTCTCGTCTAATCCACGAGCGCTCATGGGTAAAGCTCCCTTCTCACCCTCGTTTCAATGTTCGTGATTTCGGCCAGGGTCAGTTCAAAGCCGTTCACAGATGGACGCCAAAACTCGTGTTGCCACTCCCGCCGAACCGCCGCCATGTGTCTCCAGTAATAGCTTTCGCTGGGGTTGCCGGACGTGTCAGTCAGTTTGGTTGATGCGGCAGGAGTGTCGGCAATGAGTCTGAGTTGTCTGTTGTTTCTTCTCATAGTGTCATCTCTATCTAAGTCCATCTGAGGATACGTCATTGCCGGATCCACTTCCGTCCAATATTGGACAGTCTTGAAAATAAGCCCACTAAGAGGGGTGATGGAAGACGACGTGCTTCCAGTGCCAATCGTAGGAACTCCCACCGATCACATCCAGCGTCATCGCCATCATCTTGTTTACCCAATCGTAGTTCGAGTAGGAGTGATGGCTACCGTCGTGCTGAACATTGAAACCGATCGCCGCTGTGACTAATCCGAGCACTATCGCCAGC